>NZ_JBHFJH010000045.1:0-261918 GCF_057334655.1 Paenibacillus sp. AGC31 | reverse complement strand
GTGTAATGCTATGCGAGCAGCGCAATTCGTCTATGATATCGTAGTTCTCCCGTTGGCTCAGCGCTTCTCCTTTACTAGATTTGGATACCGCTTTTTTAAATAATCCACCTGTGCTTGAAGGTAGTCACGTTCTTCTTCTACACTGCTAAAGGCAGTACGGGGACGTCCTTTCATTGGATTCGGAACATTGTTTTTTCGCTCATCGAACGCTTCCCCGTTTTTCCACTTTTTCACCCACACCTTCAGTTGTGAACAGTTTCGAATTCCTTCGCGTTCAGCTACCACTTTATAACTTGAAGACCCTTCGACATAGGATCTAACCGCATTCAATTTAAATTCTTCGGTATACGTCTGAAATGTTTGTCCTTTTTTTGCCATAAAAATATCCCCTCCAAGTGTCACTTGAACCCTCATGATAACATGAAGGCTTTTTCAAGTGTCTACTTAAAGGGGATAATACCAAATGAGTAAAGCTCACTGGTTTTTTTGCTTTGCCGAGTCTCTCTTTTATAATCCTGAGTTTAAATGCACTCTTCCAACATATCAGGTTCCACATGAACGTGAACGGTGTATACGTCATGCTCCTCCATCAACTCATTCTCCACATCTGTACAGATATCGTGTGCTTGTTGAAGATCCAGCTCTGCATCAACTGTTATGACAACGTCTACTACAACGTTATTGCCATAGTTCCGAGCTCTCACGTCTTTAACCGTCTCTACGCTGTCAATTCCGGCAATCGTTTTTTTGTATTCCTGAATCAGTTCAACATCAAAACCGTCCGTGAGATGATGTGTGGCTTCCTTGAAAATGTCCCAAGCGGTCTTGCAGATCAGAAAACCTACGATGACAGCCGTTACAGGGTCCAGCCATGGGAGGCCGAACTGGGAACCCACGATCCCAATGACCGTACCGGTGCTCACCCAGGCATCGGAGATATTATCTCGAGCTGCAGCCATGACTGCCTGACTTTTAATACGAGTAGCAAGTCTCTTGTTATAGCGATAGACCAGATACATGATAACTGCGCAGAAAATGCCTGTGTACCCAGCGATGATATCCGGAGATTCATGTTTACCCTGAAACACAGAACCAATGGCTTGAAACAGTACTTGTAAACCTACTGCCATCATAATGAAAGAAGCAACAAGTGACGCAACGGTCTCTGCTCTCCAGTGACCATATGTATGATCTGTGTCGGCTGGGCGTTGGGCAAGCTTCAAACCGATCAGTACAGCTATTGAGGCCACAATATCGGTGGCATTGTTTAATCCATCCGCCTTGAGCGCTTCTGATCCGGCCATATTGCCAACAATCAGTTTTAATACGGTCAAACATATGTAGGCGATAATGCTGATGATAGCTCCGCGCTCCCCCAGCTTTAGATTATCGTATTTAAGTTGATCCACATGATATCCTCCTGCAATCTTCAATTCTAGCACGTTTATGATGGTATCATTGATGATTTGTGTGGGTCTAGAGAAACGTTTTGAGTGTGACGAAACATAATCTGAAAGCGGCAATTTTTTTACGGGAATCCAAAAAAGTTGGATTTGGCAAACTTAAGTGATTTATGGGTGGTAAGAGGAAGGCGGCCGACTGCATTTCCTTGTAAACACACTTTCTTGCACCTAGACATAAAGAGCCGAATGGATCGTTTTGATCCACTCGGCTCTTAGCGTTATTTTACAATCATTTGTATAACGTCACTTACCGTTGTTCCACTTCCATTCATAATTCACTGCCATTATTCAGAAAGTGTCGGTTTAACTGGCACCTCATTGGCAAGCGGCTCCGAATCCTCGGAATGTCGTTCGAACATAACAGCGTCAACCCTCGTATAGATCATATCCGCAGGAAGTGTTGGCGGGTCTACCGTTGTAGGCGTAACCCTGGTTAACCGGACATACTCGCTGCCGTCACCCGTAAAGTCGAACGTCCCTAGATTAACCCAACCTGATGAGCCGACCGTTGCATCGATATAGGTGACCTCGGTACCCGCTTTATGTTTCACTTCCACTTTGACATTATTATCGTTTCCCGTCGTATGGACGAGCTTGTAGATCGAGACCGTATATTTCCCCTCTGGGAACTGGCCTTTCCACGTTGCTGATGAACCTTGAACTGTTGAATAGCGGGATTTAACCCCAATTTTGTATCCGGCTAAATTGCTTTGGCTCCACGACCCTTCTGTCGTGTATAACCCAGTTGTATCTGTACTGTCCACGATAACCGTTAGGTCCCTGATCGTGATGTTCAAAGGCGGTGTGGTTAAGGTCACACCGTCAATCGTGACCGTAGCCCATACCTCAATGTGATCCGTGTCCCCATCGAGATCGAGAAGGGTCAACACCCCACTGCTATTCACTTCGGCCAGATCCGTACGATCAACGAAATACTGCACATCGGCCTGTGTTAGATCACCGATCAAACCGTTATCCAAATAACCGGTTACGCTCAGTTGTGCGGTTTGAGTCATCTGCAGCTCGTTCCGATCGGATAGGATCACAGCAGACTCCAATTGCGGTATCCTGTTTGGGTCCACCCACATAATTGCATCGGCAACAACTCTGGACTTGTTGGCCTTATTGGTTAATTCCACGTACCCGCTATCGCCTGCAGCAAAAGGATAATCCCCTAGGTGCACCCAAGTACCATTCGCTGTTGTCTCATCAACTGTCACCGTCTCAGAGCCGCCGCTATGGTAAACGGTAAATGAGGCATTTGTTGCCCAATTTTCACTCGCAGCCGTGATTTGCGGAATCTTATAATACACACTGTAAGTGACACTTTCCGGCAGCTCAGGCCGCCATCTCATTTTGCTTGCCGCTGTGCCGGTCGTAGATTTGGCATACACATAGTTATCATAATAATAATTGTTAGCCGTCGTATCCCTTATCCAGACGCCTTCTGTCTCCGCCTCCGTATTATCCACGATGATGGTTGAGCTATTCTGCCCATCGGGTTGGACTGGAGTTTCCGATACCTGATTCGGCAGATAGAGTGTCCGTTTACGGGTCTGTTTCCCCTCCGATTCCACGTAATACGTGAAGGTTTGGGATAAATCATTCACTCGTATCGACCATTCCATCGGATAGATCGTATCTGGGATGGTCGTGTACGTTGCCCCGCCATCCAAAGAATAATGGATTGTCGCTGGTTTCGTTGTTTTGGCCTGCACATAAGCATCGTAGGCCGTTTCGTCGGGCTTAACGATCAGCATGCCTTTAACCGCATCAATTGGACTGTGTGTATCAAAGTAATAACTTGCATCCGATGTATCTGCCGTTCTGACCTGATGCAGCGGTACATCAATATCAAGTCCCTCTACAATGATCGCGGTGATGCCCTTGCCTGAAACCGTGGCTTGAATGATTCCACCACTCATAACTGCTTGTTCTGGTGTACCATTGTCGCGGATGATCGTTACGGTGTAATCCTGTGCCGGGTTGAACCCAATAATTTGTTCATTTAATTCAATTGGAGTCTGAACTTCATCTGAAGATGCGTTGCTTAACCCGATGTAGAATTTATCCCCGCTCTCACCGGTTATCCAGTTTAATTGAGGATGATTGGTCTTAATAATCCCCTTGGGCATCCATAGCCAAACGTCGGAGTTACCATAAAATTGACCTGGTTTATTCCCATAGAGGTGATATTTGAACCATAAAAAATTCGTTTCAAATACGGAAGGAAACGTAATACTGCCGTTCGATTTCAATGATTGTTCGCTGATCAAATAATCCATCGTTTGCCCGAGCTGCCCCGGGATATGGTGATAATAGATGGATGTAGCCCCGCTTGGGCCTTCCAGAGGAAAGTCCGGTTCAAGTTGGCTAACGGCGAAGCCTTTATAATAATAACCTGGATAACTGGAATATCGTCCAATAACCGCATTATGAGCAATATCCTGCAGCAGTTCATCCCCTGTATAAAGCGACAATCTCAGCATGAACGGAGCTTCCTGAGCATTCATCCGATAATAGCCGGTGGTACTTCCTGCTTCAAACGTCAGTCCGCTCGGTGAAACAAGCCAACGCTCCGCTTGAACGCCTCCGGCAATATCTTCTGGAAGCTTGAGCCTAGGATATTGAAATTTCCCACTTTCCGGCCAATGGAACGACTCCGCGTAATTATATGTCTCCGGCTGAGGAATCGTAACGTTACCTTCAGGAACTGGACGAGCAACAAACATCGTTGCATACCGTTTGGCTTCCTTATAGGCGGCATCCAAGTATTTGGGATCCTGCGTTTCCTCATATAGCTCCAAGATCTCCATCCACAGCTTGCTATAATAATAAATGAACTCATTTTTACTCACATCGACAGATGCAGGCGTATCGATATGTTGCGTGATATAACTATCGGCTGCATCCTTCGCAGCTTGCAAATACTGCGCATCTCCCGTCATCCGATACATCATCAGAGGCTGAATGACAGGCCCACGGTCTTTCTGGTCAGGATCACGTACGAGGTACTCTTCCTGTGCCAGCGCCCCAATTCCTGCCGAAGTGCTCATCATCTGATTGACAGCGGCTACGCTTGAAACATCAAACGGCAGAGTAGCCATTTTCCATAAGGAAGGCACACCGTATACTTTCTTCTGCGTTGGCGACCAACCAATACCATTTCGCGATACGCCATACTGGACGGACGGCAGTGCTCTCGTATCGTATAACTGGTCATCCCCAGTTAAATAATAAGCTCCCAAAAGAACCGCATTTGAGCTTGTTCGGACGCTATCTTCGTTTTCGATATCTATAAAACCCTTGGCACGGCTCCACCACCCGCTGGGTGATGGGACATAATTAACAGAGTCATCCCCTTGCGGCTCAATTTTAAGGAGATCAATCATATTAAACATCGCGTCAGTAAGCGACTGATCTGACACATTTTCCCGGTATGCCGAATAATCGTACTCATTGCGAAGTATATCCGCGTAGGACTCATACAGATTGCTTTTTTGAGCGATTAGCCCCATATGAAATTGATAGGTGCTTTCTGCGGTCATTTGCGAATAAGTCCCTAATTGAGGAGCGTAAAGGATGGGCTGCACACTGCCTTCGTTGTTGACCAGGCTCATGCCAAGCCGTTGTTTCGTCACGCCTCCCGTCGGTTCAAATTCAACCGGAAGCTCTGCCGAAGGTACAAATATACCATACGTCATTAGATTTCCCGCACCATCATTTTTCTCAACCAGGCTCATCGGAGCGCTCAGCTCTCTTAAACTTGTTGATTCCACCGTACCTACCATTTTGGCATGTGACCTGAATCCATTTAACACTTCATTGATACCCGAGACTGCCTCTGTTGTGAAGGACTGATATCCAATCACATAATTGCCGTCGCGACGAGGTGTAAAGGCAAAAGAAACATCTGGTTTATCCCCTGCCATGGACCAGTTCACTTCAAAATCGTAATCACTGCCGTGCGTAGAATCGGTTAATACCGCCGTCTGGCTGTCGGGAAAATGGACCCCGTCGAATGTAATCCAGCGTTTGTTCATCGTATCATAGTAATTGGTTCGGCTCCCCGCATTCCCGTCCAATAAAACCCATTGTTCCTCAAGTCTTTCCGATTCATTATTGATTGGAACCCAGTTCCCTGTCTCCGTGTTTTTGTAGAACATGTCACGAACGATGGATTTACCTTCGTCCCATACTGCATCATAGAAGGTTGCCTTGTAGTTTGCATTTTCGATGCTGCCTTTCTCTGTGTAACTGAGATTCGTTAATGTGCGGCTCCGCAGCGGGGGCAACGGTGGTGCCTGTTGACGGATATTCCCCTCGAACTTGACTGCATCAGCCCGCGTAATAATTGTACCCGTAGAAGGCTGCGTTCGAGTCAGCCTGACAAATTCGCTATCATCACCACTAAACTCATACTCCCCCAGATCCACCCATCCAACCGATGGACCTGACGAAGGTCTAAGATCCATAAACTTAACATCTGTAATCCCGTTATGAACAATCTCAATTTTCACATTACTATCTGCTTTATCCGCCCAATCCAGCTTATAGAAAGATATTCTCGCCGTCCCTGCTTCCAAGCGTGGATTCCAGGTAATGCTTCTACCTACAGCGTCTGTAAATTTGGAACTGGAATTATTGTATCCCTTCACTCCTGCACTTGTCGTCCAATAAGGAGCGGAGAACCCGTTACTGACGTTGCCTGAATCAACAGTGACGACATGATCAATTGTGAGGCTCCCATCATCAATGATGATTGTCTTATGTGGCTCTTTCTGCCTTATATTCCCTTCGAACTTGACCGCATCCGCACGTGTAAGGATCGTGTTTGTGGTGCCGGTAGATCGGGTCAATTGAACAAATTCTTCACCAACACCGGAAAAATAGTACTCTCCCAAATCAACCCATCCCGTTGGTGCGCCAGATGAGGGTCTCAGATCCATAAAGACTACATCCGTCGTTCCATTATGAACAATTTCGATTTTCACATTGCTATCAGCCTTATCCGCCCAATCCAGCTTATAGAAAGATATTTTCGCCGTTCCTGCTTCCAAGCGTGGATTCCATGTTATCGTTCTGCCTGCTGTACTTGTATATTTGGTGCTGGAAAGATCATCCCCCTTCACTCCTGTGCTTGTGGTCCAATTTGGAGCCGAATATCCATTGTTCTCGTTACCCGCATCAGGTGTCACAACATCATTAATCTTAATACTCCCGTCATCGATGATAATGGTCTGATAAGGTAAGGTCTCCGCGTAAGCGGCCCTTATTCCGATCAGGCTGAAAGGAACTACGATCGTCAACATGAAAACGATGAAGAAAAACAGCTTCCTTTTGACCATACAATTCACAGCCTCTCCTTAAAATGATAACGCTTCCAAAAATGAGTTGCATTCTGCCTAATCCCGCTCTGTCGTTATTATCTTAGCATGTTAGATTACGGTGAAATTTCTTTCATTTTAAGAATTTCTTATACGATTTTAAGTAAAAAAAGAAACCTACATCCTAATTGATTGCTCAGTTGCAGTCAGATAGAATATAGGTCTTCCAAGTGTTCAGAGTGATCCAATCAATTATAATGGCGGCTGCACCAATAACAACTTTCCAAGCTGAATGACCGTTTGATCATACCAAGCTGGATGCTGTCGAACATGTTCCATACTTCGTTCATTGCTGCTAGCCTCAAACACGGCCGCTTTGTCAGTTTTCTCATGATCGATCTCGAAGCGAACTGTATGTTTCCCATTGGGGAGCTCCGGCAAGAAAACATATTGATTTCGATTATGATCGTTGTAGGGCGTGAATCGATCAATAAGGAAGGGTTCCCCTCCATCCACCGACACCTTCAATCTGCCAGAATCTGGCCCCCCGATATCAAATAAGCCGATGTGTGTTCCCTCAAACTCCACAGTGACCGTCTCTCCGGGATCAACTGCTCGCCACAGACCAGGGAACAACCAATCGTACTCGCGTACTAAAGGAAAATTATCGGGAGTCATGTAAGACCATCCTGCCGAAAAATGACTAAGACGATCCAGTGGCAGCATGGTTGCATACTCCCAAGGATTGGCCGGGACCAAAATGTCCTGCGGCAAGTGATGTTCGACCTTTCCCACGTGATCTCGAAGTGCACTCATTTTCTCAAACGACCGGGTGATGGTATCTGTGTAGATCTGATGTCCTTCGGGAATCGTTGGATGGATCGAATCATGCGTGAAAATAACGGCTCCGGGGATGGACACGTCTGCCCTTGAAGTAAAAATAAGCTTTCTATCCGAAACCAATCGACTGATCGCTACGCCCAGATGAATCGAAGGAATACCGTAATAATCGGCGACTTCCTCCTGCATAAGAGCGCCCTTCTGGTATTCGCCAGATTGAAATAAATCCATATCCCGCTCCTTGATCGTATATACAAACAGGATATCGGTAAACCTGCTCTGCTTGCGAATCTGTCGGACAATGCCTTCGATCCGCGCCTTGGATTCGGGAACTCCGCCATCGTTACCAACAAATTCAACAAATACGAGATCAGGCTGATGACGAAGCACATCTGTCTCTAAACGGGCGCAGCCGAGGTCCGATCCTGTCCCATCAATGCCTGCGTTCACAGCGTGGATATCGGCATGGGGATATTGCCCTCGCAGCCAATCCGCCGTCATGACCCTGTATCCTTTCGAACGTGTATTACTGCCGCCAAAATAGACAATGGTTACTGTTTCTCCATTTTCCAACTTTTGAACGACATTAGGCAGCCCTCTTCGAGGGAAAAATTCCTTCATCGTGACTTCACCCGCCCTCACCTAGCGTTTTTAGGAGCAAAAAGTTTTACAGCAAACACTTCATAATAAGGCGAACCATGCGTAGCAAAAAAATCAAACCGGATTTGGGTTACACCTTGTGCATGCACCTGATGTTTGTTCAACGAAAGATAATTCCCGCGGACTTTAATTGCACTCTCGGTTCCGTCCTCTAACGTTAGGGTCACATCATAATCCTGGATCAGTGGTTCGATTGGATCGTCGAAATGCTCCAAATTAAGCTGCGAATTGAAAACAAGATGGATTTCATCCAGATTCTTGGGGCTTGCAAAACCAAATTCCAACCATTCCTGTCCTTCTGTACGTTCCGAAATCCAGCTGTTCGGCAGACCATAAGGTCTGGAGAAGCCGTTGACGACATTCGCAGGATTATATATATCCTGGGATGGAACCAGATCCTTGAAGCAAATGCTCTGATTAAGCTTCTTTAGCCTGGATGGCTCTTCCGGTCTATAAAGGAAGCTAACCGCTCCAGTCATTCTCTCTTCATTGCTGTGTACAGTAAGGCCTGCCGTACCTTTCATTACGATGTAGATTTTGTCGTCTGCTGGCTTCTTGCAGCTGAGGTCCAGTGTAATCCAGTCATCATGCCCCGCTGAAATCACCAAATTGTAACCTTTCAGCTCGCTGGTGGGAATATAGTTTTCCTTCCGATCCCCGCCAAAAAGCTTCACTTGCAACGTTTCCGAATACCCGGAACTATTTTTAATTTTGATCTGCACGCTTTCTGCTACGGATGTCTGGATCGGCAAGACCAAACATAACGCTTTTTCCAAGGAGATCTCTTCGGTTGGATGAAGTTGTTCATAACTTCGCTGAGACGAGGCACGAATCGTTAATCCGTCAGCGAAATATGGATCCAACGGCTCTTGAAGGCCTACAATCGTTTGCCCGTCGCGAAGCAGCTGCGCCTGAAGCTCATCCATATGGGCTTTGACTATGTTCGCGGGGTCTGTATCGTATTTTACGCATAACGCAGCAGCCGTTCCTACCGCCTGCCCCATACAACCGCAGGTTGCCATCACCCTTGTAGATCCAAAAGCCACATGGGTAGCACTTATATTGCGGCCAGCGAACATAAGATTAGGAATATTACGTGAAAACAAGCTGCGGAAAGGGATATTATACAATCCCGGCACAAAATTCCATGCTGTGGCCGGTCCCTCATCGTAGATGCCTTTATTTGCATGCAGATCCATATACCAGCCTCCGACGGATACCGCATCTTCGAAATGAGGCTTTGCTGTAAGATCGTTCTGAGACAGCATGTGTTCCCCTATAAACCGTCTCGACTCCCGCTTTCCCGGAATCGGGCATACATAATCCAGGATGAGGTTGTCTACATCATCAAACTCACCGCTATTTTTGATATAATCCCATATCCCGTACACCAATTTCCGCAGTTCCAATGCGATGTCTTCATTATTCTTGATAATATCCATATGTCCGCCGTATTCCAGCCACCACAATCCGCCAAGCCCGTTGATTTTCCTTGGAAAAGACCGATGGTTTAATCCTTTTCTGATACTATCAAAAAACTCCAGCTTCGTAATATCATACGCAAAGCCAGGCTTTGTGTAAGGAACGGAATAGTTTACGTCACGGGCTTGAAACAGAATCGTATCACCCATCGTGTAATGATCTGCCACTTCTGGAGCGAGCTCCTCCTGGTATTCATGCTTCGCCTCTCTTCCCCATCGGAAGTGAGCACCTGCTTGGTATCCAACAATTCCATCCCCGGAGCAATCGATGTAGGTTGAGCTTTCAAAACGAAATTTTCTTTCGGAAGCTAGTTGAAGGCCCTCCACCCATTTGATTCTGCCGTTCTCCATGCCCGTTTCATGTACACATGTATTCAGAAACAGAGAAATGTTGGGCTCATCATACACCATGTCGAGCAAGACCGTATCCGAAAGTGAAAGCATAAGTTTTTTGTTGTATAACGGGTTGTAATGAAAGATCTTCAGTTTGAGTTCTTCCACCAACCCGCCCTCGCGAGCATAATAGGATGGACTGTTTCCGAGATATGCAGACCCATTGATATGAACTCTGACCTCGCTGCTCGCATTTCCACCCAGAACCGGACGATCATTGATAAGTGAAACCTGCAGCCCTTGGCGTGCGGCAGCAATGGCAGCACATATCCCGGCAATTCCTCCGCCTATGACGGTTACATCTGCTTTCATAAGTTCCATTTTGATAACCTCCATGATTAGATGCTCCTATCATGGTAATGGTTTTAGCCCCTTTTTTTTTACAGGATTTCGCGAAAAAATCATACATTTTTTGCATCCTTATTTGGATTCCTACCGTGTCATTTTTATCCGATATTGCTTAGGTGTATCCCCCGTATATTCTTTAAAAAGTTTGCAAAAGTACCCTTCATTGACGATACCTACTTCCTCGCACAATTCCAATAAAGAATAATCCTTCACATTTAACAGCTCGAGAGCGAGGTTGATTTTTTTACGATTGATGTAGCTGATCACGCCTTCGTTCATTGTTTTTTTGAATAAGCTGCTAAAATATGATGGCGCTAGATTCACTTCCTCCGCAATTGCTTCCAGCGTTAAGCGTTGTTTCAAGTTTGTCTCTATATAATGCATTGCACTCATAATTTCTGCACGATGTAACAGTTGGCCCGCATGCACGTATTCAAATGTGAAGTCGCCAATATAGGCGAGCTGCTCCTGAAAAGCCATAAATTCCATGGGGAAGTCTGGAACTTCCGTGGCTATCTTATTCCCCGATTTAAATTTCACGGTAATGTCTCTGTACAAGTCTCTAATCATTGGCACCATGATGGACTTGTGGATTTTATGGTCCGTAACAAATTGCGACAGATCGGCAAGTGCATTATCAAGCTCTTCCTTGGAAATCTTCCTCTTTAGGCGTATAAGAAAATCAGCAAGTTTCTGCTGAAAGTCTGCTTTTTTGTCATTATGGTATTGGAACCGATGCATCGGTGTTTTTACGACTTTCTCAGTATGATAATAGAAATCCTCACTCACATTTTTTGCTTCCGTGTACGCCTGTTTGATCGATTCCCAGCCTCGGTGTGGACTTCCAAAAGCGACAGATACTCTTTTATTCAAATATTGATGCAAATGAGAGATGATCTGCCCTCCCAAGGATAGGCAAGCATATTCCGTTTCCATATCACTGCGGTTATTTTCCCAGGATAAAAAGCCAATAAAACGATTATCCGACAGATCCGCAGCTACCCCACTACTACCATTCATCACTGTTTCTTCGATGATATTTGTTATCGCATACTTCAAGATGTTTTGATCTGCGGCCGCGTATTCGTTTCGGAAACTTTCATACGTATTCATTTCAACGATGAAGCAGCAATAGTTGGATTGAAAGAAATGAAACTGCATGCGATTGGCAAAATCCGATGCCCGATGAGAAGGAATCTCCCCTCGGATCAATTCGTTAAAAAATTGCTTGCGGACTCTGTATTTATTTTCAAGCACGGATACGTTTAACGAGTGAAATTCCGCCTCTTTTTTCTCAAACTCATTTAAAATTCCGGCTGCCTTATCCAACGCTCGATTCAGATCCGCTTCCCTTAGCGGAACCTTTACAATGTACTCCAATACGTTGGCTTGAATCGCTCGCTGAGCGTATTCGAAGGATGAATAGGCGGTCAGCAGTATGTACTGGGTATGGGGGAGCTCCGGCTTGAGCTGCTCAATCATGGAGATTCCGTCCATTCGCGGCATTACAATATCGGATATGACAATATCCGGTTTAAGTTTTATGATCTCCTCGATCCCATTCAGCCCATTATTCGCTTTGCCCACTAGAACAAATCGTCTATCCCTATGAGAGAGTTCATTAAAAAACAATTCCAATCGTTGAATGATCAGGTCTTCATCGTCAACAATGAAGCAGGTATAGTCTCTCCCCATTATGCATCTCCTTTTGGCAATTCTGCCGGGAATACAGCGCGTATACGGGTTATTTCCTTAGGTATGCTATTGATTTGCAGTCCGAATTGATCTCCGTAGTGAAGTCTTATTCGACCATGAATATTATTCAGCCCAATTCTTTTTCTTTTTACTTCCTCTTCACTCGGTTCTGAGATTAAAATATGCTTTATTTTATCAGCTGGAATTCCCTCGCCTTGATCAACAACTTCGATGATAACGATACTGTCCTCCCTGTACGCATGAATCGTAATTGGCCCCTCAATTCCCCCTCCGTTGTAACCATGGAAGATACTATTCTCCACAAGGGGCTGCAGCAGCATTCGAAAAACTGGAAAATCCATCAGTCCTGCTTCGATATCTTCAACCAAGTGGAAGTTTCGGTTATACCGGATGTTCTGGATCTCGATATAGTCCGCTACATTGCGTAATTCCTGGCGTAGGGAAACCTTCTCAGAAGCATCGTCTACCCCGTACTCCAATAAAGAAATGAGCGACCCGATCACCACATCTACTTTCTCTATTTGTCCGAGACGTATCACATTGCTGATTGAACCAAGCGTGTTATACAGAAAATGTGGATTGATTTGAGACTGTAACACCTGGATTTCCAACTTCCGCTCAAGTTCATTATGATGCTCGGCTCGGCGAATAAGTTCAACAATCTGCTGAAGCATACGATCGAATGCCCGTGAAAGATCGCCAAACTCATCGTTTCGATTAATTGTTATAGTCGTTGTGAGGATGCCTTGTTCCACCTGCTTCATTTTTGTTTTGAGCGTATAGAGTGGTTTTCTTATATATTTTGCAACCAAAAAAGAAATGAACAAACTTAAAAGAAGACCTGCAGCGAGAAGCTCGAGGTAATAGGTTTCCAATCTGGACAACGCTGCTTTTAAGCGTGATTCATCGTTGATCGAGATGATGGTCCAGTTGAATTTCTCCGTTGGTTTTTTCAAAAGGGAGACCGGAATACCGTCGTTGGTAAACAGTTGAAGGTTTGTTTCTGTCGTATCCAGAATTTCTTCCGCTGACGTCTCCCCGATTGAAAAAGAATGATCTTGAATATTCATAGGTCCTTTATTTTCAGAAAATCCGGCAATGATCTTACCTGACGCAGTGATCAGAGCCAGATTCATTTGTTCCTGTTTATTAATCTTGAACAAGGTTTCTTCAATGGCATTTAGATCCAAATCAACCGCAATGGCCATAGGAAACGGAGTACCATTCAGATATCGAACCATCGTAACGGTCCAGCCGGAATACTTCGATTTGTAAGGTTCACTAACAAAGGTAGTCCTTCTATTCTTGTCAGCCGCATCAAATAAAGGTGCTCTTTCAGATAAAGGTTCATCAAATATTCGAGTAGGTGTACTTCCACCCAGAATGGATAAATCGCTTTTGATCAAATAAATATTACTGACATAGATACTGTTGAGTTCATACAGCTCCCTTAATTGCTTTTTAATCACTTCGGTATTGTTAATGTTGGCTTTCACTGATGTTTCAACTGAGAAGAGAATCGTCTGGAAGGAGGAGAAATTAACAGTGAAATACTGGTCTACCTTGTCTAGTATTTGATTGGTGTAAAAAATGTCATTGGTTCTTATTTCCTTTTGCACATAGCGATAAGACAATTGGCTTATCAAGATGATGCACCCCAATACAAAGGCAAACACGATAAAAAATAATTTTAAAGGCAAGCTGATTCTTCTTCGCATCGATCATCTTCCTTTTAGTTCCGTTTTAAACTAAGAATAGCATATGCTAATAAAGAGAGGGGCTACGAATAGCCACTCTCTCTTCGTTTATTTTTACTTGATAAGGCCGGCTTCTTTAAATTGCTGGATTGCGGTTTCTTTATATTTCTGCATGTCAAACTTGGTATCCAGCGTCTGTAGGAAATTGTCCCAGTTGGAAAGAGGCTCTTTGCCCGTCATAAATTTAACTAAGCTTTCATTAATGAAACGTGTGCGGTCAGCATCCAAGGTATCGCTAGGGTCTGGGGTCAATAAATTTCCGGGCAGCGTTGGCCCCACATATTGCTGATTGTCCTTGAAAGCTTCCGCCGTCTTCGGATTCTGGAAACTGAAGTACTCCGCATCATCACCACGGCGTGGCATTCTATAATGATCGACCCACAGATACTTCTCTTTCATTTCCTTCGATAACTCGGAGGTTTTATTTTTGATCTTGCCGTCTACGACATCCCAATGAATCCCTTTGATACCGTATGCAAAGTTCGGATAGGCTTCTTCATCCGTAAAAAGATAATTTAGCATGGACAAGATCCGAATGATTTTATCCTCGTCCGCTTTTGCGGATATGGCCCATGAGTTGCCCTGGAACGATTTTCTCTCTACAATTTGATCCCCGTAAGGACCTTTCATCGGAGGGATAACGATCCATTCCGGCACCTCGCCACTAATTTCTTTCATTTTCTGTTGATAATCCGGCTCTAGTCTACGAGCATCTCTGATCATGAAGCCAACTCTACCCTTAAACATCTTTTGGTCCAACAGATCAGGCGAATTCATCGTCACCCAGTCCGGGTCAACCACCTTGGCTGCCATCATTTTATTAATGTAAGCAAGCGCCTCTTTCATTTTGGGGTCGATAAACAGAAATACCGGTTCATTATCTTTTATCTCAACGGCTGAAGGAGGATTGACGCCAAACATCCACATCAAGCTATCAAAGCCGTAGGTTTGCAGATTACCTTCTTTATTCATACCACCGATGAATCCGTACGTATCGTTTTTACCATTCCCGTCCGGGTCTTTCTCTGTAAAGGCTTTCATAACTTCGAACAGCTCGTCAGGTGTCGTTGGTACCTCCATATTCAACTTTTTCAGCCAATCGTTACGGATAAAGAAGCTTCGACTGATACCGTTTACATTATCATAGCCTGGAACTCCAATCGTTTTTCCTTGATAGGACATCGCCTCCCAGGAGTCGTTGCCAAACCGTTTCTGTAGTTCAGGGAATTGGTCCATATACGGTGTCAAATCCGCAAGAACACCTTGGTCGTAATATTGCGCGAGATCAGCACGACTTTTCAAGAAGATCAAGTCTGGAATATCCCCGCCTGCAATGAGTGTATTCAGTTTGGTTGTTGCTTGACCAGCCTGAGGAATCATCATCTCCAAGTCGATGTTCATCTCTTCTTCCAACATTTGGCGTTGAATATCTTCTTCACGTGGAGGTACCGGAGCAGCAGCATTAAAAGTGCCTTGGTTAAACATTGAGATTTTCATTTTGGTTGCAAACTGGCCAGACTGGCCTTGCGAATTACTCGAAGTTGTCGATGTAACTTCTTCATTTCCCCCACATCCTGACAATAGCGTCCCAAGTCCTAAGATTGCCGACAGAATAGCAAATGAAATCTTTTTACGCTGCATATTGACCTCTCCTTTGCTTGTATATTATCACGGTTTCCCCGTAATAAGTTAGGTTGGAACACTTTTTAACCTTTAACGGATCCCAGGAGTACACCTTTGGTAAAATGCTTTTGCAAAAATGGATAAACGATCAATATCGGAACTGTAGTTACAACAACTGTAGCCATCTGCACTGCGAACGTACTGACAGCCCCGGAATTGGCGAGCGAATCAGCGCTTTGAGTTGCAACGTTAAGCAGAATGTTGCGCAAAATCACTTGAAGTGGCATGTAGTTGGAATCATGGATATATACAATGGCATCAAAATAACTGTTCCAATGCCCGACTGCGTAAAATAAGGAAATGGTGGAAAGGACAGGTAAGGACAGGGGTAAAATGATCCGCCATAACGTCTGAAGTTCACTTGCACCGTCTACCCTCGCTGATTCCTCGATTTCACCAGGTAATTGCTCAAAAAAACCTTTGATGATCACCAGATTAAATGCACTAATGAGATTTGGAATGATCAATACCCAAGGACTGTTTAACAATCCCAAAGAGCGGATTAGTAAATAAGTCGGAATTAATCCCCCACTGAACATCATGGTAAACACAATGAAGAGTAAAAACGGACTTCTTCCGGGCAAATATTTTTTGGATAACGGGTAGGCCGCGATTACCGTAAAAAACACATTTAACGCAGTGCCTACAATCGTTCGAAATAACGTAATTTTATACGCCTGCCAGATCCCATGCGAGATGAATACTTCTTTATAGGCCAGAAAGGTAAAGGATTCTGGTATAATCACAATCCCTCTTCTTAATACTTCCGATTCTGGTGTTACGGAGACAGCAACCACATATAGAAAGGGCAGCACGCACAGTAGGGATAATATAATAAGAACTACATAAACGACGGTTTGCCAGACTTTTTCCCCGATTGTCATATGGATCATTCTAAAGACCACCTCACCAGATTTGCCCATCGAATTTTTTGGCGAGCTTATTCGCTGCCAACACTAAAGCAAATCCGATGACAGCTTTAAACAATCCTACAGCCGTAGCCAAGCCAATCTTAAGACGTTCCAACCCTTCGCGGTATACCCATGTGTCGATAATATCGATCTTCTCCTGGTTAAAGGTGTTGGCAAACATGAATATTTGGTCAAAACCCGCATCCAGGATATGGCTTAATTTAAGAATCAGCATCAGAATAATGACTCCTCGAATACCAGGTAACGTGATATGCCAGAGCTGTCTCCATTTGGATGCACCATCCATTCGAGCCGCTTCATACAAGCTTGGATCGATTCCTGCCAAGGCGGCAAGGTACAAAATCGCCCCCCATCCAATATCCTTCCATACTTCAGATAAGATGATCAACATTCTGCCCCAGGCAGGTTCGGTTAGAAACGAGATGGGTTCAACACCAAAATCCTTCAAAATCATGTTAAAGAGACCATCGCCAGGGGCTAGTAAGGCTACCATAATTCCATACACGATGACCCATGATAGAAAATGAGGCAAATAAGTGATGGTCTGTACGATTTTCTTAAACCATTGGCTATACACTTCATTGAGGAGTAAAGCAAGTACGATGGGCGCGGAGAAACCGAACAATAGCTTATACAGCGATATAACAATCGTATTTTTCATGATGTCCCAGAAATAAACGCCGTTCATAAAATCGGTAAAATTTTTGAATCCCACCCATGGGCTATCCCATAGTCCCAAAGCCAGGTTGTAGTTTTTAAAAGCAATCATGATTCCCGCCATAGGAATGTATTTGAATACCGCAAAGTAAATTAAAGCTGGTAATAAGAGAGCATACATCACTTTGTGCTTTTGTATCGTCCTTATCCATGTCTTTCGCTTTTTGGAGATGGGAATGGCGTCCGCTGCCAATTTTGCTTGCATTTCATCACCTCGTCTTTGTTTGTATTTGTATAATAGCACCCGCCTATCGGATAAATTTCTGAAATATCAAGAATTTCTTATAAGATTTTAAGGAAGTGTGCTTGGGTTCGTTCCAACAGCTAATCCCAGCAGGTGAGACAAGAACTTTTCTACTAAAATAAAAAAAAGCCGCTATAATAGCGACTTTCAAATGCCGTATTTATACTTCTCCCCAAAAAATCTCAGTTCACAATCGAATTCAACAATTATTGTTCATCGATCGTCACGCTCCCATCACTATTTTGACATCCTATATACTGGCTTCAGTAATAGCTTCAAAATCTTACTGCCCCAAAAAGCAAATACCGTCGTTCCGGTCCATGAGCTGCGCTTATCTTGGCTGTACTGATCGTTGATCATATAGGTCCGAGTCGAAATAGGACTCTTCAGACCGAACTGTTCCCATTTCTCGGGATCATTCGAACCTCCAAGTTTTCTAAGCATATTTGCCGACTCATGATCTATTTTAGCCGGAATTCGCTCGAATGCTTGGGTGATTTGCGTATGAAACTCGTCGATTGGGTTACGACTGGTAATGCTCTCGAGATGAATGCTTTCACGAATGTAAGAAACGTATGCGAGATGGTCAGCCCAGAACTCGTCGATATAAAAAAGCCGTACTCGCCGCTCCGATGGACTCATCAGTCTCTCAGCTTTCAAAATTCCGAGCCGTTCTTCATATAGAATTCGCCTCTGATCCTCCACCATATCCGAATAACAGTTCAATTCCCGCTGAATATCGAAGTTTTGACCTATAATAACGCGCTGGATATGCTCGATTTTGCTGCGGAGCGCAGGTTCATCAAGAACCTCGTCCTGCCTAGGAGCGTGAAACAGTTTATGAATGCCAAAGCGAAGCATCAACTCGTCCTCCAGGCTAATATAAAATACGGAGGACCCAGGGTCACCTTGGCGTCCGCAACGTCCGCGCAACTGATCATCAATCCGCATGCTTTCGTTCACATATGTACCTATCACGTATAATCCGCCCAGTTTGGCAACCACTTCTGCCTGAGCGGGATTACCACCGCCGAGACGAATGTCGACGCCGCGCCCTGCCATATTCGTAGATACCGTTACCGCGCCTATTTCTCCCGCTTTAGCGATGATTTCGGCTTCTTTTGCATCGTTTTTGGCATTCAGAACCTGGCAAGGTACACCAGCAGCGGCAAGCGCCTTCGCCAGCATATCAGATTCCTCGACGCTTGACGTACCAATAAGAATGGGGCGTCCCATCCTATGGACCGAAGAGATTTCTTGTACAAGCGCCTTATATTTGGCTTCTTTATGGGTGTAAATTCGGTGTTTGTGGTCGATCCGTATGTTTGGCTGGTTTGGCGGGATCTGCACGACTTGTAACGCATAGATATCCTCAAATTCCATTGCTGAAGCGTGCGCCGTAGCCGTCATTCCGCAAATTCCCGAATACAGGCTAATGAAATGTTGAATCGTGATCGTACCGAGAATTCTCCCACCGGCCTTCCACTGCAACCCTTCTTTTGCCATCAGCGCAGCTTGCAACCCGTCCGGCAAATACCTGTTCTCGGCCACACGGCCGGTGTGTTCTTCGATTAGCTCGATTCCACCGTCCCGGACGATGTAATCAACGTCTTTTTTTAATAACGATTCCACATGCAGCGCACAATTCAATGAAGTTAACCAATGACTGTTATGGCTATCGTACAAGTTGCCGCATCCCAGCAGCAACTCCGCTTTTGCAGCACCCGCTTCATTCAAGTAAACGTTCCGCTGGAACTCGTCAAAATCGTAATGCTCTCCTTGCCGCAGCTGCCGGGCCACTTCTGCGAAAAGAACGCCATCACTCTTGGAAGCACTCGAATCGCCACTAATGACTAACGGCACCCGTGCTTCATCAAGAAGCAATGAATCTGCTTCGTCTACGATGACGTAATGGAAAGGACGGTGTACGGTATCCGCTTCATTGAATGCTATTGTGTCACGCAAATAATCAAACCCTGCTTCTTTAGCCGTAACATAGGTTATGTCCTTGGCGTAAGCTTCCCGTTTATCAAACAGACTCATGCCCGCTTGAACCGAGCTTACCGTTAACCCGAGGAAGCGAAAGATCGGGCCCATCCACGCTGCATCTCGATTTGCCAGGTAGTCGTTAAAAGTAAGCACATGAACACCTTTGCCTGTCAATGCGTTGAGATAAGCAGGCATAACAGCAGAGAGTGTTTTTCCTTCACCGGTATGCTGCTCGATCAAAAATCTTTCGTGCAAAGCAATCGCAGCCATAATCTGGACATCGTAAGGGCGTAATCCGAGTGTTCTCTTCGCAGCCTCGCAGACTAAAGCATAAGCATCAACAAGCAGATCATCCAAAGGCTTGCCTGATCTTGCTTCTTCTTGCAGCCGAAGAGATTCCGCTTGCAGGTGCTGATCATCCCAAACTTCCAAGTTCCGTTTCCTGATAAGCTCCACTTTGTCTCGATAATCCTTCAACAAACGCCGGTTATCTCGCTCTTTGAATTCACGTATCAACTTGACGACTACATTCATCGGAATTTGATTCCTCCTTAGTAGAAATAAGTTGTGAAAAGAAAAGACTCCATATGGAGTCTTTTTTGTCGATGATTAAAGTGCCACCAAACCATTCGTTATAAGAGAAACCTACATTACTTCTCCGATGGGAGTGGTGTAAAGAGCAGATTGACCGGCAGGTTGCTTCCTGGTGCGGCAGAGAATAGAATGGTTACGCTCTCTCCAGTTGAACCGGTGCGGTAAAGCACGCTTTGTTCACTTGAATTGGCAACCGCAACGTTACCTTCGGCAATCGATACCAACTGATTGTTCACCAGAGCTACTCCGGAGTACTTCCCTCCACGAGGGTTAAAGGAGATAAGTGTACGCGGTGCAACATTGGTCAGCGTGATTTTGTACAATACGCCGAAATTACCCGCATTGGATGCGTCTGTGTATGCCATTGGATCTGTTCCTACCAGATTGGGATCGCTTGAATTGTCACCAAGTGGCAGACGGGCAGGTTTGATTCCCACGTGCTCATCGTATTTTATAATGCGAGTCGCATTCGGGTACGTACCACGGTTGTGCACTCCGTCACGATCAAGCACAGGTAGCAATGGCAGAGCCTCGAACGGATCTTTATTTTCTTCCACCAGGATAACGTTATAGTCTAAGGAATAATCACTATAAGCGTCCGAATAGAGAGAGATTACTTGTCCTTCTTTCATCGGCGTTTTATTAAGTTCTGTCAAAATCAGTTTGCTTTCCCCAGGTTGAAGGTACTCTTTCTTTTGATCCGCTCCAGTCTGAATCGACTTGAACCATTTATCAATAGACAATTTCCCAGCTACGGTAGCATACGGTGTAGGTCCGGCAAAGCCCATATTCTGTTGTTCAAATACGGCTGGATTCGGATTGTTATTGGTTGCAATCACATACATTTTTACTCTTTTGCCTGTATTGTTCACGTGGTGAATCATGAAACGGGTCTGCCCCGAAGATGATTCTTTATATACAATGCCTTCCGTATTCACAGTTTCCGGACTGTTACTGCGGATCAGCAAACTTGGCTCATCCATGTACGTATAAGGCACTTTCTCCATCGTAGTCACTTCGCCGCCATTAAAGGTGAATTTCTGTCCTACCGGCGTGAAGAGTAAATTAAAATCGGTAAATGAATATAAGGTCTCATTGGTTATGGTGATGACTTTGGAGTACGTGTTCGTAGCACCGTGATTGTCAGTTACCGTAAGAGTCACCGTTTTTGGACCCGGTTCAAAGAACGCAAGTGAATTGTTCTCCCACGCCGCTTTAACAATATTATTTTCATCATCTGTACTTTGGTCTGTGTATGTTATTTTTTCGCCCATTTTATACTCTTCTTTATCCGTGGCGAACATGGCTACAGGAGGAAGATTAGGAGCCAAAACTTCAATCGTAGTTGAATAGGGATCGCTCCATTGACCATTGGAATCCTGTACTTGATATGAAATCGTATATGTACCTGCTTGATCAAATGAATCCTGGCGACCAGTCCAGCGTTCGTCAACGATATCCATTCCATTAGGTGAACTGGAAGAAGTCACGTAGTCTACTTGATCACCCGCAAAAATTTCCTTTTGGGAAATGGTAAAGCTTGCAACAGGTTTTGTATTAAGATTCAACACAACCGTTTTAGCCGACTGATTCACTTTATAGGTGATGTTCAGAGCTTGAGTAATGGAAGTTAACGGCACCATGAATGTACTTTTTTGCTGATAAGCAGGGCCTTTCATCGTTCTGGTCTCTCCATTTACCGTATAGTCCTTGCTGTTAGTTTTGAATCGGAGTTCATCTTCACCACTAATAATGATGGTTTCCTTGGTTTTGTTATCATATTTGACGCCATATCCCACACGGTCAACCAGCGCACGGATTGCAACATAGGATACACCGTTTTTTACAGCCATTGGCTGTCCAGCAAGATACGTTTTTCCATCCTGCTCCATTTTGTTGCTATTCATGTACAACGTCAGATTTCCACCTGCTGCTGCAGGAGACGTCCCATCAATGGATGGTTGCTCTATTTGAGCAGGTGTAGCTGGCGTTTCCTCCTCAGGTGCTTCCTCTTGAGCCACAGGTTTCGTACCCGTTTCGTTTGCAGTGGTCTCTCCCACATCCAATGCAGGTTTCTCGCTATCTGTTTTAGGTGTTGCCTCAGTGCCGGTTGAGGTTTGAGTGTCCTTGGCTTCAGTGGGCGGAGTATTGGTAGATTTGTTGTTGCTCTCCGTCTTCACTTCACGCTCTGCAATCGGCTGCTCTTGCTTTAACACCTCAACTGATTCTACATTGGCCGTGTTTACTGACGCGGAGTCACCTTGCGGTGCTGATTGCGCATTCACAGAACCGACTGCAAATGCTTGAAAAACGGCTAAAGCGGTAAAAATGGATAATTTCTTCTTCATATTCATGTGTTGTCTTTGGCTCCTTCTACTCTCTAGTAATGTATAACCCCTCAAAAAGTATTAGACGCTAGATTTAGGAAAAAGTTTCTAATTGAATTGTAAATTATGGATGGTGCAGCAATTTCGAATGATATAAACAAAAGTTACGTACAGTAAAAAGTCGCCAAAGAGGCGACTTCGAATACAAATATTCTAACAAAACCCAAATGGTAACTCTTCTTCTATGAGATGATGCTGGTCGTACTCCCCCAATTCAATCCCATTTTCAATGAAAGAAATTACTTGGCATCTCTTCCTTTTGTATTAATGTCCATTGTTTCGTATAGGCTCCCTTGGCAAGTACTTTCACATATGTGTCCTGTTCCAATTCTTTACTTGACGAGAAAGTGACCTTTGTTTCCTCCCCTTGTGCTGTGTAACCGGTCAGATTATATCTGTACCGGATCCATTCATTTTTATCTTCCTTCTCGGCTGGTTTATTAATTAAAGCATAAACATATTGCTCCTTATACAATGGGTTGAATTGATCAAACTCACGTTTGAATGTTACATATAGACCTGAGCAAACTACTACTACAATTAATATAAAAATAAATTTTTTCTTCATACATGCACCTCCTGAAAATAGTCTTACAACATCGCATGTTTAACAATTTTCCGATAGTAACCCAGTGTGAAGAGAGCGAATAGAAAATAGATGGATGCATACGCTCCTATCGAAATAATTGTTGGAGCAGTAATGTCCGAAATAATGATGATTGAAGCCGCTTTTACTGCGAAGATTGAATGCAGTACACCAATCAATAGAGGGAGAAGAAACACAACCATCTGCTTTCGCACAATGCCCTTCATAATCATCTTCTCTTCAAATCCGAGCTGGCGCAGTGTCTTGAAGCTCTGTTTCTCCTGCTCGGCCTCAGTCATTTGTTTGAAATACAGGATGCTGCCGGTAGAGGCGAGAAAGGCGAGTCCGAGAAAGGCAGCGATAAAAATTAATAATCCGGAAATCTCAAGTGTCTGTCTATATCGTGAATAGAAATCGGTCGTAAAATATTCGTCAAGATTATATTTCTGGTAAAGGGAGGAAGCTAAAGCAAGCTCACTTTTGTCTGGAATACGATAGGTATCTATGTGTACTCTCTCGTAATCGGCAGTGCTGGACATGCTATCCTCAATTTCTCTTAACGTTTTTTCAGACACCAAAATCTGATTTCCAGATATATCGGAATTCACAAGATTCTCGACAACTAGTTCTTTCAACGGATAACTAACTGTCTGTCCCTCTGATATCAGTTCAATTTTCGTCGGGTAACGCTTTGAGAAATCACTGTCGTCAAATGCAGTCTGTGCAGATACACTGTATTCTACAGCTTCACCGTGTGAAGGCACCGATAGCTTTTTATCTGCCCTTTGAAGCTGTTCAGCTGGAAGCCACAACAAGTTTCTCTCCTCGATATGGCTGGATTCATCAAGTGGATTAAGAATAACACCCTTAGTCCGGACGGCCTCGATGGACAGGTAGCTGAAGTTAATTCCTTCCCGCTCAAGCTCGGTTACGAACGATTGTGCATCCGACTGCCTATTCTCAAATGAAAAATCATATGGAATCTCCATGCGGACCGTATTCTCGGTGGAGTAATACACAGAATACGCCATGGTAACCAGAGTTATGGTTAAAGCAGACAACACTGTAATCAAGGTGAGCGAGTTGGCATTACCTTTCATCCGGTGCATCAGCGGAGCAAGTGACAAACTATTATACAAGCCAAGATGACCATTTTTTCGTTTGCGAATCCATGAGAACCACCATTTGATCGTCACACGAAACAATATATATGTTCCTGTAATCGTAGATAAAAGCACCAGGAATGCATTTAAGATTAATTGTTCATCTACCATCCGACCCGATAATTCATAGCCGTAGCCAAGAAGTACAATACCAAGCACGGCATAAATAGCCGTAAGAATAGATGCAAGGATAGTTGGAGGCTGGCTGGATAAGTCAGGCTGCTGATCT
The DNA here is from genome assembly GCF_057334655.1 of Paenibacillus sp. AGC31. Classification (NCBI taxonomy): domain Bacteria; kingdom Bacillati; phylum Bacillota; class Bacilli; order Caryophanales; family Paenibacillaceae; genus Paenibacillus; species Paenibacillus sp. AGC31. The sequence goes on along the minus strand of NZ_JBHFJH010000045.1, from coordinate 237,409 downwards.
GCTTGAAATAGATGTAACAGTGTACTGCGATATATCATGAATATCATTTGTAAGGAAGTAATAACAACGACGAGAACAAAGACTTTTACCGTATCAAAGGCTGCGAGTAACGAAAAGTCAATGGCAGGCATCCCATCCAAACGGAGCAATTTCATTAGAATGAGGACAAACAAACGTGATACCAATGCTCCACAGATAATTCCAGCGATGAGTGCACCTAAACCGAGTAGTACATTCTCAATGATTAAATAGCGGGCTACCCAGCCCTTGGATAGACCGATGAGCTGATATAATCCGATCTCACGGCTGCGCCGGCGTAGAAAAATTTGGTTAGATGATATAGTAAAGATTACAATAATCCCAATGAGCAGAATTGCTGCAGACTGAAAAGCGATTAGAAATTTGTCGCTTGATTCCAACATGGACTGAACTTGCTGATCGTGTAACAAGGAAGCGAAGACAAAGAACAGACTCATACTGAAAATCAGCGCGAAGAAATACAAGTAGTAATGTTTCACATTTTGCCGCATGCTGCGAAGTGCTAATTCAAATACTGTCAATGTGGTCGCCCCCTAAAACAGCCTGCACATCGATGATTTCTTTGAAGAACGACTGTCTGGATTTCTCTCCCTTGTACAGTTCGGAATATATCTTTCCGTCTTTTAGGAACACCACACGATTACAGTAACTGGATGCGACTGGATCATGCGTAACCATGATAATCGTGACCTTTCTTTTCCGGTTCACCTCCTCCATTACTGATAACAGTGATGAAGCGGATTTGGAATCGAGTGCACCAGTAGGCTCATCTGCAAAGATGATGGAAGGCTGATGTATGAGGGCCCGCCCAGCAGCAGTGCGTTGTTTTTGACCCCCTGATATTTCGAATGGGTATTTTTGCGAAAGTTCCTGAATCCCTAACACGTCGGCAATCGCTGTGAACTCGTTTTCTGCCTGCTGTTTGCTTTTTTTGCTAAGTGATATAGGTAAGAGGATATTTTCCTTTACCGTCAATGTGTCAAGAAGATTATAGTCCTGGAAGATGAATCCAAGCTTGTTTCGACGAAATGCAGAAAGAGCCGTATTGTTCATGGTAGAGATATCTTCATCTTCGATTAAGATTGTGCCATCTGTTGTCCGGTCAATCGTGGCAAGTACGTTAAGCAATGTTGTCTTCCCCGAACCGGACGGACCCATAATTCCTACAAATTCTTTACGGAGAACACGTAAATCTATTCCCTTTAATACCTGTTGGGCACCACCTTTTGAACCATATGATTTGTGGACGTTTCGAGCGTGTAAAACCGTTTCTTGTTCATTCCATTCATCCATGTTGAACCTCCCAAAAATGATTGTAGCTTAAGTGTACGTTGATCTCCCCTACTTGTCGTACGTTCTGGGTGACGAGTTGATTAGGTAGATGACAAATTTGTCATGTTCACAAAAAAAACAGTCAAGAATAATCTTGGCTGTTTATAGTGGGATATTTTCCTCTTGAGTTCTTCTAACCATTTCGAATGCATTGGGATCCGTAAAGGTGATCCGCATCGTCGTCCCTTGCCTCTGATCCGCTAGGACATGAAGTGCAATGCCCATTTTCCCTGCTACAGTTTGGGCAAGATAGAGCCCAAGTCCGGTAGCGGCATTGTGAATTCTTCCATTCTCGCCTGTGAATCCTTTGTCAAAGATACGTGGTAGGTCATGCGGTTGTATCCCCGGACCTTCGTCAATTAAATCTAGGATAATGTTCTCTTTTTCAGACATCACTGTCATGAATGTAATCGCCTTGCCGGATGGACTGTATTTAATGGCATTGGTTAATAACTGCCGAAGGATGAAGCGGCACCATTTGCGATCCGTAACGACCATGACATCCTCTCCTTCGATGCTGACTGCCAAATTTTTTTCCATACACCATGGAGCCAATTCCCGGATTTCTTCTGCCGCAAGACGATGTAACGAAACTCGTTCAAGCACAAAGTCTGATTCCAAGGCAGGAAGACGTGTCATATACAACTGACGGTCTATGAGAAGATGGATCCTCAGCCATTCTGATTCAATTCTACTTAGATCCGGATCACTCGGTCGTGCGTCCAGAATCAGTTTCATAGCAGTAAGAGGCGTTTTAACCTCATGAATCCAGGAGGCAGTGAAGTCGTTCTCGATCAGTTGGACTTCCTTATCATGAGATAACTTGCGGTTGAACTGATAAAAGGCCTCTCGTAATACATCGTTCGTTATACTATCGAGTTCATGCTCAGGTTCCGGAAGACTCTCCATCCAATCCGAGGCCATGACTTCTTGCAGCTCGAGGAGCGCTGCTGCATATTTGGTTTCTTTCTTGTAACGCCATAGAAAAAATACAAGAAATATAATTATATACAGACCATTTAAATATAGGAGAGATGTCAATTCTACATGGATTCCCTGCTCAATAAGGATAAGTACATCGGTCAGACCTAGCAAGCTAACAAAAAGCAGGATCCAGCTTTTTCTTGTTCTGATGTAACGGATTAACATGCGGCTATACCCCCTATAAAGTGACGGCCATATAACCCATCCCTTTCTTTGTGACAATCGCATCCGAGAGTCCAAGTGGTTCTAATTTCTGCCTTAGCCGGGTGATATTAGCTGTAAGGGTATTATCGTTTACGAACTGCTCGTCCTCCCATAGCTTACGGATCAAGTCATGACGGGAGATAATGACATTATTAGCTTTCACGAGCGCAATCAACAAGAAGAATTCATTTTTGGTCAGGTCTGCTTCCTCGTCTGATTTTCGGATAACACCTCGCTTCAGATCAACTAAGGCACCATTCCATTCGAGAATATCTGTCTGGCCTTCCCCATAAGCATAAGTTCTGCGAAGAAGCGCCTGGATTTTGGCATATAGCACATTCGTATGAAAGGGTTTTTGTACAAAGTCATCCGCACCCATATTAAGTGCCATGACCATATCCAAAGGGTGATCACGGGAAGATAGAAAAATGATAGGTACCTCGGATACCGAACGGATTTCTCTGCACCAATGAAAACCATCATACTTAGGGAGCGTAATGTCCATGATAATAAGATGTGGTTGTTGATCCTGAAATGACCGCATGACTTCATGAAAATCATCAGGTCTTGTAACCTGTAAAGCCCATGCTTCCAGTCCTTTTTTCAACGCTTCAAATAATGCATTATCATCTTCAACTACAAATATATTAAACTCCATAGAAGTAAACCTCCTCGTAATCTTTCAATGATGTAAATGCTATATTCTTTTCAACAAGAATAATAACATGTACTGTCGGGGAATGCTTACTCCACCAATCTTTCTCTACAAACTTTGCATAAACTTGCACGGTTTGGTGCATTGTAGTGATGCAGAGTTTTAAAAACCTCACCGTCTTGTTGATCAACAAATGACCATTCGGGATAAGGAGAACGTTATGAACAAACAAAGAGCGGTCGAAATATCTGAATCGACCATTATGAAAAAGGTAACTTATCAGGATACCCCTATCTTTATCCAGCATGTCAATGAGGATGAAACGGCCCGAATCTATCCGGTCGGAGACTCAGAGCAGGAAATGACAGTTCCTTTGTCCAGTTTGACTGAACATCCTTAGTATAGATGACGGCTTTCATTGCAGACCTGTTTCAAAATGGTAACAAATAAAACGCCGTATCTCGAAATGAGATACGGCGCTTCATTTTTAGTGGGGAAGGTTACCAGGGATTTGCGGCTGAAGCGGTGCAGGAGCATATCCATTTTGCATTTGCTGCATATCTTGCTGGGCAAGCTGTGGTACTTGGTAGAAGCCATTCTTATTTTGATAAATCGAGATCTCATATGCCATTTCAATACAGTTTGGTAAGGAATCCGCAAGCACACGGCGTACAACAGGATTCGTTGTTTCCAATGCTGCTGTTGTTTTCATTACAGCCCCTGATTTTACTGCATTTAACATACTAAGAGAGATGCTTTGGTCGCATATCTCACCTGCAGTTTGCATTGGCTTTTTCGGTTGGCTTGGTTTCATGCCATAAGTAAAATCGTTACCCTGATTCATTTTATAACTTTGAGTCGGTTTGGAAGGATCCTGACCGGTTTTAAAACATTCCAATGTAATGTTATATTCATCCGTCATAAATTGCTTCTGACGTTGTAAAATATCCCGAAGCTCCGGATCTTTTACATGTTCACTCATCATGGTATACGTATTCATGGTATTGATCGCTCCTGCCAATACTTCATGGACATCAAACATTTCATGCCCGCCATGGTTCAGTTGAGGTGGAACAGTACCTGTTTCAATGTTTTGATGGTTTTGCAGTTGCATTTTTGTATTTCCTCCTATTAATTGTTTCCTGCAAATGGTGGCTCTTTCTATCCGCAGTCTGTGGTTATTATGAATTTCATGGACCCAATATATTCAGATTAATTTTTATTTTTTTACGTCTCGTTCACAGTACCTTTTATAGGCGCATGCATAGGCTAACACATAACTTTAGGAGGGATTCATGTGTATACTTACGAACCAAATCGACAAAACCATCATCTCGCTTGGCACGAAACGATGGAACTTCACGAATTGACAGCCTTTCAGAGCAATCAGTTAACACATTTTAAATTAGTATTGAATGACGTAAAGAACCAGGACCTCCACACACTCTATATGGAAGCCATTAGTTGTTTTAAATTTGAATAGCTCGTGTCAAACCCTGTGTCCCTACAAAAACACATCTCTAACAAGAAGCATGTATGACATCCTATAGTTCTTGTAATAGTACATCTATCAATAAAGTTCGGAACGCAATACAGGGCGTTGGCCTCGTATTCAGTGCCTTCACGCATGGAAGCAGCCAATAGCGATTTTAAGGTCGAAAAAAATGCTACGCTAACTAGCTCTTACCCGCTCATAACCAGCCAATTGAGGATCGAGCCCAGACCTGGAAATCTATCTGCAAAGCAGATCGGCTCATTGAATTTAATATACTTCATAATGCCAAAAAAGCCGATTCCAATCTGGAATCGACCTTTTGCTACTTCTAATCTAAAAGTTAGGATCAGTCTGGGCATGTTTTGGTTGATGTGAGATTTTTTTTAACAAGCAGAAAATAAGTAACAATGGCAATGATACTGGTCATTAATAAAGTGAGTCCTAACGGGACGGCAGTGTCCTCACCTGCGATGCCGACCAGAGGAGCAACCAGTGCACCCAGAAGAAAAGGAACAACGCCGAGCAGTGCTGCTGCACTTCCGGCCATCTTAGCTTGACTCTCCATGGCCAGCGGGAATGCCGCTGTAGACGTAATGCCGATCGAGCAAACAAAGAAGAACAACGGAATAACCAAAGCAAAAAGCGGACCATGAGCAAGGGTTACGACCAAAGCAGCAACACTTGCTATTATAGCAAGCCACAGCCCGGATAATAGAAGCGTCTGCTCAGGGATACGTTTGGCCAATCGACCCACGATTTGAGATCCGATGATCAAGCTGATGCCGTTCGAAGCAAACAGTATAGCAAATACTGTGGGTGTGACTCCATATATATTTTGGTAAATAAATGGTGTTCCCGCCACATAAGCAAAAACCCCTGCTGTCATGATTCCCTGTGCCAGCATGTAACCAACAAACTTGCGGTCACGCAGAAGCATTCTGTAATTACCCAATTGCTGTTTGAAGTCAGGAACCATACGTCTTTCGACGGGGTGTGTTTCTTTTAAGCTCCACTTGGTCATGATTAATAAGAAAATCCCCAAGAATGAAAGGCAGATAAATACGCCAATCCATGTTGTGAATGAAAGAACCCCACTTCCCGCGATGGGAGCTGCCAGAGGCCCCAAATTCCCTACAAGCAACAGCAAAGAGAAAAATTTAGTGAGTTCATGTCCACTATATAGATCTCTAGCTATCGCACGGGAAATGACAATGCCAGCCGAAGCCGCAAATCCTTGCGTGAAACGAAACAAAATCAATAGTCCGATATTCGGAGCAAAAGCACAGGCCAAGGAACATATAATATAGGCTGCCATACAGATCAATAATGGTCTACGTCTACCGTACGCGTCACTCAAAGGACCCATAACGAGTTGTCCTACACCCAGTCCTAATAAACAAGCAGTAAGGCTGAATTGTACAAGTGATGCCGTTGTATTCATATTTTGTGCAATCTCCGGAAAAGCCGGTAAATACATATCAATCGTAAATGGACCTAATGTAGAAAATAAACCTAGTAGTATTGCGAGTCCAAAAACATTCCAATTCGTGCTCTTCGCCATAATAAATAAAATCTCCAATTCCTCATATAATTTGCAAGCCTAATCGGAGTATAAGACATAGAGTTAACTGTAGGTCAAGTCTTGAGACCATTAAAATTAAAAAAGCCGCTAAGATAGCGACTTTCATTGGTACTATAGTCGAGACATTTTTTCCAAGTAGTAATCCCGTTATTTCCACTCTGTAATTTGGCTGATCGGAAGACGAACAGGCGGGCGTGCATCTGAAGCTGCCTTGCCGATTGAAATGAGTAGTATTGGAACATAACGCTCTGGATCTAATCTCAATACTGCTGCAATCTTCTCTTTGTTAAAGCCTGACATTGGATTTGTCGCATAACCATGAGCATGTGCCGTAAGCATAAACTGCATAGAGACAAGTCCGCCATCCAGCAACACAGACTCTCTTTTCTTATCCATTGAAAATTGATTATACATGGGTACAACCATAGCAAGCATCTTATCTTTAATCTCCTGCGTTATATAGCCAAGATCAGCGGTTTCCTTGTAAATTTCTTCTGCACTGTCAACAAAATTAAGATCACCAAAGACGGCGATAACTGCTGACGAAGTATTAATTTGTGAAAAGTTGAAAGGCGCAATTTCGAGTAGGTCTTCCTTACCTTTGTTACTGTCAATAACGACAAATCGCCAAGGCTGTAAATTGAATGCTGACGGAGCCAAAGCAGCATCTTCGAGCATTTCAGTGATTTCTTCCCGACTAATTTTATAATTCGGATCGTATTTTTTTATCGTACGACGGCCATGTAAAACCTCACTAAAATCTTTTGTTATTAAATTCATTCTCGTATTCCTTCTTTCTATAGTCGTTGAACGATGCAAATCATTGCTTATTAACAGCAAGTAGCTGATCAATGATCCCGTTCAAAGCATTTTTTCTCTCCAGATAATCTTGTTCATTCCAGGTAAATACACCACGATCAAGCCAAAATGCAACACCTACCAAAAGAAACTCCGCTTTGAGCTCCGGTTGTTGAACAAGAAATTCTCCCTCTTCTGCTCCCTGCTGAACGATTTTTTTGATGTAGGGAATCAATGCATTAATTTCGATCACAATCCATTTTTGATGCAAGGTACTGTTACTTTCCTTATGAAGATATTCAAATACATCTTGATCCTCTTCGTTAGGGGTTGCATCCATAAAAATACGAATAAGTTTTTCTCTCGCGTTGAGATCGCGATTTTCAACTAACTGATTTATGGCTTCCAAACGAGATGCTAATGTTCGTTCACAAGCAGCATGAAGTACATCTTCTTTAGATTGAAAATAATTGTAGAAAGTTCCTTGTGAAACACCAACTTTTCTTACAATTTCACTGACGGATGTATTTTCGTAGCCCTTGGAGTTGAATAATTCCATAGCCACAGTAAGTATTTCATTTTTTCGTTCCTGGGGGTTCTTGCTTACTCGTGCCATTGTCAGATCTCCTTTGTCACTCCTTTATATTAGTTTAAATGTACAACTTGACTAACTGTCAGTCAATGTTATAAGCTCAATATACAATAATGACTGACAGTCAGTCAATATAATTTGGAGGTTTTTTATGAACAAACGACGATTACTCTTTATCTTGGGAATTTCTGCCGCTATTGTATCTCTTGCTCAAAGCCTGTACATTCCTTTGCTACCTGATCTGCAACAAGATCTAAATACGTCATTACATTTAGTTAATCTAACGGTTACTTTATTCACTGTGGCCATGGCAACCATGCAGATCATACTTGGCCCCATTGTTGATCGTAATGGACGTAAGAAAATCCTAGTCCCGGGTATAATTATTTATGTAATTGCTACTATAGGATGCATGTTTTCAGGTTCTATAGAAATGTTACTCATTTTTCGAGTCATTCAAGGAATAGGCGCATCAACTGTTCCGTTAGTAGCTGCTACAATGATCGGAGATGTTTTTGAGGGTAAAGAGCGTGCAGAAAGTATGGCTACATATCAGATGATTCTTGGAATTTCACCAGCTATTGGTCCGCTCATCGGTGGTATTATCGGTAGTAAATTCGGTTACACGGGTACATTTGGTTTTGCAGCAGTCAGTGCTCTTCTAATCTTGATAGCAGCCATATTTATGTTACCTGAGACAAAACCAGTCAACATAAAACCAGCGGGAACAAGACTAGGTTTAAAAGCATTCGGGAAAATTCTGAGCAACAAAACCGGCGTTGTAGTTCTTTTGAGTGGTTTCATCATGTATGATGTCTTTTACACATTCATTGTATTTCTACCTACAATATTACAAACTAAGTATGCTTTAGGCGCTGCAAGCATTGGATTATTCTCTCTTGCTCTCATGATATTCAATCTTGTTGGAAGTAAAATGAGTGGAAGTTTACAAACCCGAATAGGCTCAGTACGCACACTCTTTTGGACCGGTATAATGACCATTTTGAGTCTTGTGATTTTTATTTTTGCTGCAGATCACTCTCTAATTGGTTTGCTTATCTCTCTGATGCTTACTGGATTCGTGTTGGGACTTGCAACACCAGTGATGCCAACCCTCTTGTCCTCAGAGTTTGTTGAAGAGCGCGCTACGGCAATGGGTGTCTATAACTTTGTTCGTTATCTTGGTATGGCTGCAGCTCCACTAATTGGAAGTTTTTTGTTTCCTATAGGCAATATCCAACTTTTAAACGGGATAACAGTTCTTATGGTAGTAATAGTCGTATTTGCAACAAGTCGTTTACTACCAATTAAAAAGCCCGAGGTGTCAAACTAGACTCACTGATCATGGATCACAGACATCATATATTTCGTATAACTTGGTTATAAGTTCACAGAAGATTAATCAACGTTAAAAAATAGACGACCCTGGATTAACAGGATCGTCTATTTTCACTGCCTACTTTATCAAAATTCATAAAGTTCTACCCCTGAACCCATATGACTCATGATCATTTCGGCAGCTCGCTTGTAACCGCCAGCCTGCCTTAAAGATTCACCAATCAGGTAAGCCTGCCGTTTATATTGCGAATTGTGAAGTACTTCTGTTAATGCCTCTCTCAAATCAGTTGCACTGAGGTTATGTTTATTTAAAGTAATACCCGCGCCCAACTCCTGTACCCGATTGGCGACAAGAGGCTGATCCGATGTTAATGGAATCATCACCATCGGAACGTTGTAATATAACGCCTCACTTGTACTGTTCATTCCAGCATGTGTAATAAAAACATCGGTATGCTGCAGCATGTCCAACTGGGCAATGTATGGCTTGACGATAAAATTAGGAGGTATTTGATCAGCCAGCGGTTCCATATCCGTGTATTTTCCTGAAGATAAAACAACATTCACGGGTAAATCCCCTAATGCTTCAAAGCAAAGCTGATAGAAATCCAAGTTTTTATTTAAAATCGTACCCATAGCAATGTACACGGTTTGCGGGTATCGTTCACGAAGCAACTCAAACGAGAAGCCCGGTGCATCTTGCCGTGTTATGATCGAAGGACCCGTGAAAATAAAACGATCATCCAGCTTTTCTGCCTGCGGCTGAAAATAACGGCTGGTGTACACGAGCTTTAACTGACCTGCATGTGCTGGAATCTCTTCTATGGCTGGAATACTCACTTGAAACTCTTCGGCTAACTCCGTTGTGATCTTCATCGTAGCCTTATAAAGCTCCTTCGTCTTTGTATCATTCAGAACTGAGCTAGACCCCAGAGGCTCCACAAAAGCAAAGGACGCAATCGAGCACACCGCAGGAATTCCCAGTTTTTCTGCAAGAATAGTCCCTCCCCATCCCATCAGGGAATCAAAGATCATATAATCGAACTTTTGATCCTCAATGACTCGCAGCACATTGGGGATGATCCTCCGAATAATACCGCTTACCATCATATAAATGAACTGATAAGAATGCGTGTACTCCTGAGGTTTCAACACCGGATCATGAGAGAAGGCATCTTGTGGAAACGGATAGGTAAGTATCTGGGCACCGGTTTGTTCAATGCGGGAACGATACTCCTCCGTGCACACATAGATGACTTCCTCACCATTGTCTATCAACTGAGTAACTAATCCTAACGACGGATTCACATGTCCTTCAGCTGGAGTAATGACTACTAATACACGTGCCATCTTATCCACCTCCCAATGCAATTAGTCCCCCCGTTCTTCATGATGTATTTAACGACGAGGTCTTCATCCATTACATGGAGATGTTATCCTTCACTGGGCTGATTGGATGATGTTCTTGATGAACGAGTTTGGTAATTCGTAGTGATGCCAAGAAACTTAACAAGACCCATAATAATTGGAGTGTTAACACGATCAAAACACCTGTCGATATGCCCCACTGTAACGTTTCGGACAAGGCAATCAGAGCGCCACCAACGCCAATGCTTACTCCCATATAGAAGGAATCCACGAATTGCAGATTCGCGGACATTTCGCCCTCTTTCCTGGGCATGGCATGTTGTAAAGCAATGGCTGCCGTTGTAGGGTTGGCCAAACCAACACCAAACCCTGTAATCATTTGTGAGAGAAGGATGAGTATAATCCCGCCGTCCGTCAAAATAAGAGCCAGGATCACAAGTGCAGTTCCAACGATCATAATCCCAATGCCCGTCATGACCCTACCCTTTCGGGCACGACCTTGATCTCGTGCATCAAGCTTGGCTTGTAACCACGCTGCGGCGGACCAGCTCAGAGAACCTGCTGCTACGATGAGGCCAGCAAGGTCAGCTGATAACCCCTTCACTTCGGTTAGTGCCAAGATCACAAAACTTTCCGTTGTAAAATAACAAGCAACATATAGCCCTCTCGAAACCAAAGTAGCAGGTAATCCTTTTTTTACCGAAAAAGTCCCTACTGGCAGCAATTTACGCATTGGTGTGATCATGATGACTAATCCAGCCAAAGTGAGTACTATGCCTTTCCAATCGGTTATCATACCAAGTCCTGTGAGTAACAGCCCCGTTCCAACGGCAAGCAGAATCGCATACATAATCTTTGAGTCGGTTGCTCGCGCTGGACCTGTCAGATCTTGCTGAAGCTGCAATTTACGGAAAGAACGGAATGTGAGACTCAACGCTATTCCAATCAAGGGTAAAACGATCCAGAAAACATATCGCCACGAGATGTAGGAAGCTATAAGGCCTGCTGCATAAGGTCCGATTAAGGTAGGCAGGACAAATGCCATGGAGAATGCGGCCAGGATTTGAGTACGAAGTGTATCTGGATAATGTAACGTCACACAGGTATAAACACATGTGATCAGGGCCCCTGCTCCAAAACCTTGAAGGGCTCTTCCGGCAATAAGCATGTGCATATCGAAAGAAATAGCGGAGACCACAGTTCCTAACACAAAAACACTAAAAGATATCAGCATGGATGTAAAAACGCCGCGCTTGTCAATCTGCTGACCCATAACCAAGGTTCCAATAAGCTGAGATAACAAAAATGCGCTGAAGATCCAACCGTATAAATGAATGCCCTCTAAACTTTGTGCCATTTTCGCGGCAATCGTTGTGATAGCCAGTCCTTCGAAAGCTACGGTTGACAGAACCAGCATAATCCCAATTGTAGGCGCCCTGTACTGAGCATCAAAAATCCCAATCTGATTGTTGTTTGTCTTCCACACCTCCATTATTTGATGGATATTATGGTAAAATAAACCTTTTTACTCCCTGAATATACATGAAGCGTTATACTTTGTAAAGTTAAATGTTTAAAAAGTAAGATCATGATCTAGAATATAATTCCCATGTTTAATAGGAGATTTTGCTTGAAAATATGCCATGTTCATTACAGTCAATTTGGAGAAGTTCATCCTCCAGAATCCAGACATCTGTTTTTTCAACAAAGAAATGAAATCCTCCAATGAATTGAACCAATGCGGGATCGACCGGTGTAGCACTCGCATTTATGCCAATGGTAAAAGCATCGGAGCCTCCTCCGACATATTTTGCGTAAATCCTTACATATTGGTCCTCTTCCAATTCCCATTCATTCTTAAATGAATCAATTGCTTGGTCAGATATTACAAATGAGATCATTGCTCTGCACTCCTTCCTTCAGTTCAGTCACATTTTTTCACTTCGCCACGATAATTGGCCATTCTGAAACTGGCCCCGCATCCACACGAAACTTTGGCATTTGGATTATTCATGGGGAATCCGCCTAACATTCCGCTATCTTCATAGTCAATCTCAAGACCATCAATATATGGAATACTGTTTGTGTGTACCAATATCTTAAATTGCTTTTTATTTAACACAATGTCTTCTTCTGCCTGCTGTTCATCCACGATAAGGGTATAAGATAAACCACTGCATCCCCCTTCATCAACGCCTACTCTAAGGAAGGCATTTTGGATATCCGCACTTAATAGGATCTCAACGATTTTGTCCGATGCTGTATCACTGACCTCAATGATCATTTTTATTCCTCCCGGTGGTATCATTTTGAAATTTGGTATCCCAGTCCATTAGACAGGGTATGAATGCTGCAAGAGCAGCTCCTTTTGGCGTAAGTTCATAAATAATTTGTGTAGGGCGTGTCCGTATTGTTCTTTTGATCAAATGATCATCTTGAAGACCCTTTAAACGTCTGGAGAGGATCATTTCGGAAATGGAAGGAATGCTTTCGAATATTTCACCAAATCTCTTCGGGCCTTGAGACAGAACACATAAAATATGGATCGTCCATTTCGTTCCGATGATACGATAAGCTGTAAATAGTTTATTCGGATCTTCAGTGAACAATGGTCTGTACACCCACTTCCTTATTCATCTTCGTGGTGAGATCCGAGTGCTGGCAATGATACTCGTGACGATCAACAAGAGATGGAAACCCATGGCATGAAATATGACCTCCAAGAAAATTGGTATGTATACATCGTATCCGGATACTTAGTAAACATTTTTGTTTATAATGTCTAAGCTACAGTTCGGCTTTGACTTTGTCAACATTTTTGTTTAAAATGTAGTTAGTCATGTAGATTCAGTTGCGTCACAAGGAGGTAAACCATGAGCGGAAATCAAACCAAAAAGGATGTCTCGACCAGTACCCGGAGAGCAATTATTAATCTGTTAAAAGAGCGCGGGGGAATGGATGTTGTCACTCTCTCCTCTCAGTTTTCGTTATCCGGAATGGCTATTCGTCAACATCTGAATGCGCTAAAAGGAGAAGGATTGGTTACCACTGTGGAAGAGTCCCGTCCTATGGGTCGACCCACCAAGTTATGGATATTAACTCCCGCGGCTAATCGTTTTTTCCCAAGTGGATATTCCGATTTATCCGTCAGTCTCATCCATTCGATGAAAGAAGCTTTTGGTACTGAAGGGCTGGACAAGCTGCTGGATGTTCGAAATAAAAATATGCAAGAACAATATCTTCAGCATCTTGGTGATTCATCAGGAGTCAGAGAGAGATTGGAGAAATTGGCCGAAATTCGTACCAATGAAGGTTATATGGCCGAGGTTAAGGAGCAGAATGATGGTAGTCTCCTACTCATTGAGAAACATTGTCCGATCTGTGAAGCGGCCGCGGTATGTACCGGGTTATGCAAGAATGAGTTACATTTATTCAAAACGGTTCTAGGCGATAATGTTCATATTGAACGTGGAGAATACATTCTGGCCGGAGGAAGAAACTGTGTGTACACTGTTTGGCAAAATAAGCCATAACCAAAAGAGCAACCTCATTGGAGATTGCTCTTTTAATTTGGATTTTGAATTGACTAGAACGATTCGGATTTCTCTAAATCATCCTTCATTATACCAGTTATTTTTAACTCCTTCATAATCGTATGTACCCGATTATGTAATTTTGAATTGAGGTAGAGTATAGTAAGAGTGTTGAAAATATACTCAAGGAGGCTACAGCCATGTCACAAAAAATCTGGATGAACCTGCCGGTGAAAGATGTTGTGAAATCCACTGCTTTTTTCAATGAGATCGGATTCCATGGGGAGAATGTTGGTAACGAGAGAGCCCAACTTGTCATAGGCTCAACAACGATTCTGCTTTTTCCGGATGCAACATTTGAGAAATTTACAGGTGCCAAAACCGCAGATACATCCCATAGCGCAGAAGTGATATTTTCCATTGGTGCTGACAGCAGAGAAGAAGTTGATGTTTTTATTAAAAAAGTCGAGTTAGCTGGAGGAACCATCTTTGGCAAGCCGGGTGAGATAGATGGCTGGATGTATGGTGCAGGATTTGCTGACCTGGACGGTCACCGCTGGAATCTGCTCTACATGGATGAGAGCAAAATGCCGAAACGGTAATGTATAACGCTTATCACCACGTCCGCCTCTTATCTTTCAACATTTGAACCCTTCAATTGGCCAGTCATGGAGATTCTGAAGTAGTTCGTTACGATACTAAATAGTAGAAATGCGATTCCTCCAACTACAATATATTGTGTACTTATTCCAGTTACGATTAGTCCACATACACTAGCACCAAGTGTTGTTCCCAGGTTGGAAGAGGTCAGAAAGATCCCATTCGACAATTCGGGTGCCTCTGGTGCTGCAGATACCACCCAATATTGAGTGATATTGCCCCCTATGCCTCCTATGATCCCCCAAATGAAAATAAGGAAGGCCGTTGGCACACTGAATTGTCCGAAGGTGAACAACAAGATGTATACCGTTATTAATACAATGGGATACATCTTGATCGTTCTTAAAGGGAAATTAGCGAGCAGTTTCCCTGCTATCATGTTTCCAACCATATTGGCCAAGCCATATAGAAATAACAACACACTGACGGTGTTCCAGTCATATCTTGTCACGGTTTTCAGAAACTCGGCAAGGTAACTATAGACCCCAAATACAGCTCCGTTCATGAAAATCACGCCAGCAATGGATAGCCACATCACCGATCTTCTCAATACATACAGATGAGTACCCATAGAGATTCTTTTCGTAACTGGCATGGAGGGCACAAAAAGAAGTGTTGCTACAAATGCGATGATCGTTACGGCGGCAAAGAACAACATTGCATAGAACAACGATGTGCTGGTAGCAATCAAGCTCGAAAGGGGGACTCCGAGTACCATGCCTGCCGAGACGCCTACAAATACTTTAGCCACTGCCTTCGGCGCCTCTTCCTTGGGGACTGACGCCGCTGCCACCGTAAATGCCAATGAGCAATAGACAGGATGGAAAAAAGCCGGAACGACACGTGCAATGACCAATACCGTAAAGTTTGATGTGATGGCGGAGACCAGGCTGCCCACAATAAAAATGCCAAGTACAAACAACATGACATGCTTCCGGTTCATGCCCGAAAATAATAAGGGTAAAATCGGACCAGATACAGCAACAGCAAGCGCAAAAAGACTCACAATCAAACCAGCGGTTGAGATACTGACCTGGTAATGGTCTGCAATCAAAGGCAAGATTCCGATTACGCCCATCTCCGTATTTAAAATACTGAATACACCAAAGGTCAGAATGAATACAAGCAGGTGATTTCGTTTAGTTGTCATATGCCATGGATTTAGAGAGATCCCGGTAAGCATAGATCTCTGTCTGAAGGTTGGCAATTTTCTGCTCTGCAATGCCTATCGCGTCGGCTCCTGCAATAAAACGTCTCGGCGGTTGGGCCTCGTTTGCAATTTGAAGGAGAGCATTCGCAAGTTTTTTTGGATCTCCAGGCTGCTGCCCGTTCTGATTCTTGAAAAATTCCATATGACCAGCTCTCCGGTCATCATAATCTTCAATCGAGGGCTTAGCGAAAGTTGACGATGCGTTCGTAAGAAATTCTGTTCGGAAAAATCCGGGATTGACTATAGTCGTATGAATACCGAAAGGAACTAGCTCAGGAGCCAGTGCCTCCATCCATCCCTCAAGCGCAAATTTCGCAGCACTGTATGCCGAATTAAACTCAAATCCTGAAAGGCCAGCGCCCGAAGAGATCGAGATCACATGTCCTGAACGCTGGTTGCGCATCACAGGTAATATGGCACGGGTTACATGCATGGAACCCACCAACGCCACCTGTAGCTGATGCTCAATCTGGTCAGGGGTCAGTTCCTCAAAATACCCTCCACAGAAATGTGCCGCATTATTTACGAGTACATCGATCACCCCGAACCGTTCAATTGCCGCCTTAACTGCGGCATGTGCATCAGCAGGCTCGCAAACATCTAATGGCACAACCATTACATTCTCGGAATCACCGATCGCACGAACCACCGCATCCGGATTCCGGCCGGTAGCCACAACCTTGTGTCCAGCAGTTAAAGCAGCCTTAGCAATAGTTGTGCCCATACCTCGACCAGAGCCAGTGATAAACCATACTTTTGTCTTATCCATATCATTCATTCCTTTCCATTTCTTCTCCAGTTGCCTTGCTTTTTAGTTTAGCGTTTATACACCACATAGCAAATACTCATATCTTATAACAAGTTATGCTTGAAAGGCATTTCTGCAAGGTTTATTGTAGAATATAAAGGATAAAGGAGGAGTTACGATGGAGATTAGAGTATTGCGTTATTTTCTTACGGTCGCCAGAGAAGGAAGCATTACACGTGCTGCTGATTTCCTGCACGTTACGCAGCCAACCTTGTCCAGACAATTAAAAGACCTTGAACAAGAGTTGGGAAAGAAATTATTTATTCGCAGTAGTTACCGAATTATTCTCACAGATGAAGGTATGCTTTTAAGAAATAGAGCTGAAGAAATTGTGGGTATGGTCGATAAATTAGAGGCGGAATTTCAATCCATGGAAGAAACCATAAGTGGTGATATTTATATAGGCGGTGGAGAAACAGAAGCCATGAAACAGATTGCAAGAGTGGCAAAAGACGTGCAGAATAAATATCCCAATATACGCTATCACCTATACAGCGGTAACGAAGATGATGTAACTGAGCGGCTTGACAAGGGACTCCTTGACTTCGGAATTCTAATCCAGCCAGCGGATGTTTCCAAATATAACTATATCAATTTCTCCGACAAGGATGTTTGGGGAGTGGTTATGAGAAAAGAAAGTCCACTCGCCTCCAAAGATACGATTCGACCTACAGATATATTACATGTTCCACTGATCTGTTCACGACAGTCAATGAAGCAGACATTTTCGAAAAATGAGTTTGCGGACTGGTTTGGTGAAGATTTTGACAAATTAAACGTCGTTACTACATACAATCTTGCATATAATGCTGCCATTATGGTTGAAGAAGGCATTGGTTATGCATTAACACTTGATAAAATAGTGAACACATCCAGTGAAAGCGACCTTTGTTTCAGACCCCTGGAGCCAAGACTTGAATCTGGTTTAAGTATGGTTTGGAAAAAACATCAAGTCTTTTCGACCGCTGCGGAATTGTTTTTAAAAGAAATTCAGGCAAAATTTTAAGATTCACTAAAAACGTAAAAGAATATTCGTTTAGCATTTATACAGGGTATGGAGAGCACCGAAACTCTTTCGGTGTTCTTTCTTCGTGCTTTTTGAAAGACTGGATAAAGTGATTCACGTGATTAAAGCCTACTTTCTGAGCGATCTCGGTTATTGTATCATTTGTTGATATTAAGAGATCCTTACTCTTCTTAATCCGATATTTGATTAGATACTCGTATGGCGTCAAATGAGCCGTTTTCTTAAAACATCTCGTGCACTCTGAAATGCTCAAATGCGCGACATCAGCAATCTCACGAAGGGTAACCGGATGAGCGTAATTTTGATGGATGAAGCTGAGCATTAACTGTAGTCTTTCCTGCTGACGCTTCTCGCTTCTCGGGGTTTCCTCGGAAGGAATCGAAATGTTGGATATCAACACAAACCATAGTTGTACTGTTTTAATTGAAATTTCATATTCCCATCCCCATGTTTTCTCTGAATTGAACGTCTCCCTCATTCCCCAAAGCATGTCTAATATCTGCGTTTCCCACTCCGAATCTTTTGTAATCACAAGTGAAACCAAAGAAGAATTGGTATAAGGCAGTACATAATTTTTTTCCATTGCACTATCTATATGAAAAGCTAATAGCTTTTCTGGAAAATTAAAACTAACATATTGACCGTCATGGCTTAGCTCAGTTGTGATGTGAAGAATTCTCTTGTTGATCAGGATCGCTTGACCTGTTTCCAATGTATAATCAATTCCGTTAATCTGAATAACCAGCTTGCCTTTTGTGACTAAAGTGATCTGTAGCTCTTCGTGCCAATGCAGATCGTTGAACCCTCTGCCTTCGGGGATACTTGTATGACGTGTATGTGTGTACATGATATAGGGAAACGAATGATCGGAATACAGAATATCCTCATAAAGTTGCTTCGCCATTTTATGATGTTCCTTTCTTTGACGATATATCTATATTATACAGCGATTTAATTGCACGAAATCCACAAAAATAATGATATTATTATATCAAATCTTTGACTTATCACAAGAGCCTGTGCACAGACGACCGGATAAGAACTTTTGGAGGCTTATATGTGAAAGAAACTAAACCATCGCTACTTTTTCATCCTTATGTATTACTTTTTATCGCCATTTTGTCGGTATCCGTCTCTTCAATCATGATCAAGTCTTCGGATACTCCGACCGCTATAGCCGGTATGTACAGGCTATATATATCGGCCATTATTATGCTTCCTTTTATCCCCTGGAAAACGATTCGTTTCTTAAAACTGAATTCAAAGGATTGGAGCACCGTTTTTCTGGCTGGCCTGCTTCTTGGTCTATATTTCTTGTTCTGGATGGAATCGCTGGTGTATACCTCAGTCGCTAGTTCCATGGTCATTCTGGCGCTGCAACCTTTGTTTGTGATGGTCGGGTCATACTTTATGTTTAAGGAAAGAGCAAGTATACCTACCGTTCTATGTTTAATTACCGCCCTATTCGGTTCGGTGATTATCGCCTGGGGAGATATAGGCATTTCAAGAGAGGCTCTGATCGGTGACGCGATGTCACTGGTAGGAACCATTCTGGTGTCGGCGTATATGCTGGTGGGACAGAAAGTAAGTCGAAAAATCGACGCGAATATATACAGTGTTGTTGTCTTTATGATTGGTGGAAGTGTCCTGCTGGTCTACAGTTTATTGAATAACTTTACCTTGACCAATTACGAATCATCCGATTGGCTGTATTTCCTCCTACTTGCGATCATACCCACTATTTTTGGTCAGTATATTTTCAATCTGCTGCTCAAATCCATTGGTGCAACAACGGTTTCAGTAGGCATTATCGGTGAACCCGTTTTGGCCATTATGCTGGCTTATCTTCTTTTGGGAGAAACCATCTCTGCTTTTCAATTTGTAGGCGGTTTAATTACGTTGTCAGGAATGCTGATGTACTTTGCCCTGAAATCCTACAATATCCAACTGCCCAAATTCCTTCGTTCCAATCGAATCAGGAAATTAGGATAATAAAGAAAGATCGGAAAGCAGATTATAGTTGTGGTTAATTTCCCTCCGCGTCGTATATTAGGATTCAATTCAGATGTGTTGGTGCTTGGCGGGCTGACCGAACAACAGGAAGATGTTGTTTTATTGAAACCTGATCTCGAGCTACCCAACGGTTCTGTGATCGGATGATAAGAAGAAACCCTCCGGAGCTTAACTCGGTGGGTTTCTTTCTTATCAAAACATCAATCAGTTCTATGAAGAACTAATGTCTGCTATGTGATTAAATTTACTTTATGCGAATCGTGGCGTTCTACTTCTCATGTTCCTTAACCACTTGTTCGATCCCGAGCAAAATAATCTTCAACCCGAACTCAAACGCACTGTCCGTTCCCATCACCTCAAACATACCGTTTTTATACATCCTGCTGAACAGACCAACTTCCTTCTCGCTCATAGAATCCAGAAGGCTAACCATCTCTTCACCTTGAAGTACTTCCTGCTCTTTAATGGCAGCAGATATATTACGCTGATGCTGATAATCGTCCAGTACGAAATAGAATACATAATTGACAAGTGTAAGAACGGCCTGTAATTTCTGCTCTTGCTCTAGTGGCGTTGATTCCATGCAGAGCAACATGCGATTGGTGAAGCGAATCATGTCCGGCTCGTGAGGCAGCGTCATCATCATGAGTTGTGTAGAGCACGGGTACCGGCTGAGTACACTTCGCACCGTCACCGCAAGCCCCTCCATCTGTTCCTTCCAGTCCCCTTCAGTGTGAAACTCGTCCAGAATAATTTTCGATATCTGGTTAGCCAGACGCTGGTAGAGCGTCTGCTTGCTCTTAAAGTACCAGTATAGAGATGGAGCCTGAATCCCCAACTTGTCTGCCAAGCGTCTCATGCTGAATTTCTCGATGCCCTCTTCTCCGAGAAGCTCCCACGAGAATTCCAAAATCTTATCTTCCGAAATCTGAGGCTGTTGTTTTTTCATCGCTATCCGCCCTTTTATCTAACAGTGTAAGTTTATGCTTTACAGGTTCATACGTTCATGATAACATCTAACACTGTAAGGTTCAATCTAACGGTGTTAGATTAGATCAATATTAACGAAGAAAGTAGTGACCCACATGGATGCAGAAAACCTCCATTACTTTGAAAAAGCACCAATCGCCAAAGCCGTAGCTCATTTTGCTGTCCCAATGATGCTAGGCACGTCAATGAGTGTTATTTACTCCCTCTTGAATGCCTATTTCCTTGGCACACTGGGTAATACGGCAATGTTAACCGCACTCGCACTAACTTTACCTTTATTCGCGGTCATCATGGCCCTTGGTAATTTAATTGGTATAGGTAGCGGTACATTCATCTCTCGTTTGCTGGGAGAGAAAAAAGTAGATGATCTGAAGCATGTTTCTTCATTTGCCTTTTACAGTAGTTTAGTTCTCGGAATTATCGTGATGGCCGTTGGGCTCCCTCTGATTGAACCAATCGTTCATGGGCTGGGGGCAACGAAAGAGTCCTTCGGATTTACGAAAGAGTATGTCACGATTATGCTTATTGGTTCACCCTTCGTCATCTTATTCTTCACGCTGGAGAATATCGTGCGCTCAGAAGGTTCAGCAATCACTTCTATGACAGGTATGATTCTCAGTGTTGTTATAAATATTATCCTTGATGCACTATTCATTTTTGTCTTCCATTGGGGTGTGATTGGCGTTGCATCTGCTACCGTCATCTCCAACTTGGTTGCGAGTGCATTTTACGCTTACCATATGAGTTATAAGAGTCCATTCTTAACCGTCTCCCTAAAATGGTTCAAGGTGACGAAGGACATCCTGAGCAATGTGTTCAAAATTGGTGTTCCCGTCTTTGTTATGAGTGTCTTCTTGGGAGCAATGTCGCTTATTCTTAACCTTTTTCTTGTCGAATATGGGGATCAGGCCGTTGCGGGGTATGGAATCTCATCACGTTTATTGCAATTTCCTGAGTTTATTCTGATGGGCTTGTGCGAGGGAGTTGTGCCGTTGATTGCCTTCTCATTCACAGCGAACAAATTACGCATGAAACAAACGATTGGATTTACGATCAAAGCTATTTTGGGCTTAGCCGTCCTGTTCGGTATTATCGTTTATCTGATCTCTGACCACTTGATTGGTTTATTTACGACTGACCCGCAATTAATTGAAATGGGTAGCTATATTCTTCATGTAACCTTTTTATCCTTGTTCATTACAGGAATGACTTCTTTGTTTATGGGTATCTTCCAAGCAACAGCCCAAGGAACCGCCGCGTTTGTAATGTCCATAATTCAAGGGATTACACTAATTCCTGTATTGTATGTCGCTAATCAGATGAACGGCTTTCATGGAGTGATCTGGTCACTTGTTATTGCTGATGCCGTCGCGTTCCTAGTTGGGGCCATCATGTTATATGCTTTGCGGACCAAATTGCAGCCGGATCTGGAACATTTGGTACAGTAGTTATCCAAAAAAACGAAAGAAGGCAGGATAAGGGTATCCCCTCAATCCTGCCTTCAACTATTGCAACACCGCTGTTCAATGATCGATCATCTTATTGGATTTGTTTCATGTAAGATTTGAATTCCTCGGCGATTTCTTTGTATTTCGTATGATGCAGGTAATGTGAACCTTCCATTGGAATCATTTTTCCTTGCGCGGATTGTTTCACTTGCTCCTCATGCAGCGGAATCCACTGCGGGTTTTTCTCGTTATTGGAAAGAACAAAGAGAAGCACTGGCAGATCACGAGGATACGTGAGTTTTTCTCCATTTTTGAAATTGGAACCCAGGTGTTTAAGCTCGTCTACTAATGTAGGATTTGTCGAGACTTGATTCGAAATCAACTTCATCTGTTCTTTGGTATGTTCATCATAGTCAAGTGATGCATATGAATCACCACTTACTTTATTGAGTACTCTCATTAAGCCTGATTTTTGAAGGAATTTCATTAAGTTCAAAGGTAATTTAACATCCATGCCAGGTTGATTCGGAACACTGCTATCGATCCCGACAAAAGCAGAGACTTCATCCGGATACGTGTTCACATAAGTCGCCGCGTACAGTCCCGTGATGGAATGCCCCATCAGAATATAACGATCTATACCGAGCTGCTGTACAGCTTCATGAATTTCACTAACAATATTCTCGGTGGTTCTCTCCTTTTCGGTCTGGTCGCTTAATCCATAACCGAAAGGCTCAATCGCCACAACTTTGTAATCAGGTGTCAATTCATCGATTAACAATTTGAAATCAAGCACTGGCGACGGGGTCCCTTGTCCGGGAAGTAGCACGATGCTTTGTTCGCCGCTGCCTTGAATGGATACATTCATATTTTTTCCGTCGACATTGACATATTGGCCGTACGATTCGATTTTCTTTTTCTCTGCCCCATTACTTATCGTATGAACGACAAACGTGATGCCCATGAACAGCACCAGCGCGCCGACAATACCACCTATTATTTTTAACCATAAGTTCCGTTTTTTACGGCCCTTAGTCCCCGTTGTTGTTACATCCACTGTTTCTGCCATATCCATCTTCTCCTGTCCTTTATATCTGTAGAGCCGCTCTTGCGACATAGGTATAGTGTAACCATGGAAGATGTCCCCTTCGTGACGGGAATATGAACGGAGTATGAACAAGCAAAAATTATGTTGAGGCGCATAGACTACTGTACATAACACATTTCATGATTTCATAACGATTTTCCAGTAAGTGATACTCGGAGTTCCTTCTCCTGTGACCTGGTTGTATAGTTCCAAACGTATAGCTCTAAATCTGATTTCTTAAAATCTTTATACACGTCCATATGTTTGTTCCCTAACTCTGAGAAAAAGTGGGGTACTAAGTAATGTTTTTCTTCTCCTTCAAGGAAGTAGGTTTGGTTAAGCCCTCCAAATGTATTATCCGGGCTTTCTGACTCTACGTACAGATTATCGTCCTTGATATAATAGGTCCAGATGATAGGAAAACCTTCGTAATCGCTCGCAATAGTTTTCGGTTCAGTGGATATATCAGTTAAATGAATGGATGCACGACTACCTGCATGTTCATCTACCCTTTTCTTTGCGATTAAAGTCATTGGTTTGTCTACTAATGACTTAACATCCATAAGAAAATTGGATTGTTCAAAGCGCAATTCTGTTTGATTTGCATTCATTGTTCCATCAAGCGATATCAAGCCATCCATGACCTTGCCGTCCACTTCAAGTTGATAAGTCCGGTACGGCAATCTGAAATATTCTTCATCATGATCGATCGTTAAGCGAATTTGTGTTGGTGTTACTACCATGCTACTTATACTTGCCGCATCAGCTAAAGAATGTATTGGAATATTCAGTTCTTTTTTAAAGGTGCCCGTTTCCATTTCTTGACGAGATAAGAGTAAATTCAGGTTCCATGTGCCTTCTGTCCGTTGTTTTTCATGAGTGTATGTGAAGGTGAAGCGATCCCCCTCTTTGAACTGCTGCTCGTTATACATTTGTCTGCTGAAATAGTCACCGGATACTCCCTCCATGCCATACTCAGGATTCTCCGTTTCTTTAATAACCTCTTGTTGAGTATCATAAGCTCTGATGCCAGCCCAAGATTGTTCCTTCGCCTCTGAATCAGAGAAGGTAACCTTAGAATTAATCATGATTTCGCCTTTAGCATATTTGAATGACTGTACTTCTATTTTGTCGATCCCATTCTTTTGTATATTAAACTGCTGCGTACTTGAATCTTTAGGATCAAGACGAATCTCTTGCTCAAGGTCTTCTAAGTAAAGAACATCAGAAATGGAGAACTGAAGATCTGATTGTTTCTCTTGCATAACCCAGTCTGTCTCAAAATATCCCTGAAAAACGCCTTGTGCAGCATTCCATTTCTGATAATAGTGCCCTTCAATAGGTTGCCCATTACTGTCTTTTAAGAGCATTTGATTATATCTGATTTCTTGTTTCTCAGTTTCCAATTCTGGCTTGACTGTGTATAGTAAAACGGTCCGGTTGTCATCCACAAATGCATTATGCACCGTTAAGGTAACTCCGTGGGCTGTTATGCTTTGTTCAATGAGCTGGCCATAACCAGCTTTAAGGGCCGACTCAATCCCTGATTTATTGGACAAGACATCGCTCCAATCATATTGTAAGGCTGCGTATACAGGAGTGGCCATGACGGCTAAGGAAATACCCAGGACAACAGCTGCCTTCGTTTTCTGCCTTTGGGGTCTGTTATGAACATCATTAACTACTCGCAATTCTCCCGTTTGAATGCTATTGAACATCTTTTCAAAGTCTGGATACTCCACCTGTTCTGAGTGAATCAAATGATTTTTAACCTTGTATTCTACTGACTTCATAAGTGTTATCTCCTCTCATGTTAACCTTTTCGTAGAATTCAATTTTTTTTCGCATTAACTTTAGAGCTTTGTATAATCTCGTTCGCACTGTCCCTTGTCGAATGTTTAAAGTCTCTGCAATCTCAGCTACGGATAGATCACCAATATATCGGAGAGTCACAACACTAAGAAGCTTGTCCGGCAATTTTTGGAGCTGCTGCTCCAGTTCAGCAAAGGAAAGCTTAGCCATAACAGTAGTGTCAACCGGATCATTAGATAACACTTCTTGTTTATGCTGTAACTGCATTTTGTTTTGCTTCTCGCCCTTAACTTTGTTTCTTCTAATAATGTTCAGACATTGATTCATGGCAATTCGCATGATCCAGGTCCTTAGATGTGACACATTTCTCCAGTCTTGGCGGAACACGACAACAAAAACATCATGGCATACATCTTCTGCATCCTGCACGTTTTTGAGCATATACAGACATGTGCGATACACGTCTTTGTTGTAAGTATGGAATAGTTCATGCTCGGTCACTTCCGGCACTCCTTTCTTGTTAGGATATAATATAGACAAAGTAGAGTCGGAATGTATTCACTTTTTCTTTGAGTAAGCGTTTTTTTGATACAAAAAAAGGAGAACTGCCATTACACAAGCAGTTCTCCTTAGGATAAAACAGTTTCTTAGTGGTCCAGGAACACAAGCTGAATGAAGAACAATACCGCAAAAATGTAGAAGATTGGATGAACATCTTTACCTTTTCCACGAAGCAGCTTAAGTACCGGATAAAAGATGAAACCTACGCCGATGCCTGTCGCAATACTGTGTGTCAATGGAGTAAGGATGATGATCAGGAAGGCAGGAAATGCTTCTTCGAGATCATCCCATTTGATTTTGCTGATGACGTTAATCATAAAGTATCCAACAATGATCAGTGCCGGAGAAGTGATCGCCGGAATGCTTGATATTACACTTACGATCGGAGTGAAGAACAAGGTCAGCGCAAGCAGCACACTTACCGTTACCGCTGTCAGTCCCGTTCTTCCTCCTGCGGCTACCCCTGTGCTGGACTCGATATAAGCTGATGTTGGACTTGTTCCGAGCAAAGCGCCACTGGTTGTCCCTACGGCATCTGCCAATAATGCGCCACGCGAGCGTGGAAATTTACCATCCTTAAGCAATCCAGCTTGTTCAGCAACGCCGAGCATCGTGCCTGTCGTATCAAACAGTGTGATCAGCAGGAACGTAAATATGATCGTATACAAACCATTCGAGAATACACCTGCCAGATCCAGTTGCAAAGCCGTTGACGCGAGGCCTTGAGGCATGGATACAATCGATTCCGGCATTTGGAATAGTCCCATGATCCAGGCAAGTATCGCTGTTACCACCATTCCGATGAATAGGTAACCTTTCACATTGTAAGCCATCAACACAACGGTAATAATCAATCCGATAATGGTCAGATAAGCCATTGGCTCAGCCAAGTTTCCGATCGTAATCAAATTCGATTCTGAATCGGCAATAATCCCGGCATTTTGCAAACCTACCGTTGTAATAAACAATCCGATCCCTGCGGTTATGGCATGTTTTAAGCTAGCAGGAATTGCATCAAGCAACATGTAACGGAATGAAGTCAGTGATAAAATAATAAACAAAATCCCTGCTATAAATACGGCTCCCAGTGCAACCTGCCAAGACACGCCATATCCGGCAACTACGCTATAGGCAAAGAATGCATTCAGGCCCATACCCGGCGCGATGACGATTGGATAATTGGACCATATTCCCATAATCAGAGTTCCCACAATACTTGCCAGTACCGTTGCTATGAATACTCCGTTAAAGTCCATGCCTGTGCTGCTGAGGATTCCTGGGTTTACGATAACTATGTATACCATTGTGAAAAATGTTGTAACCCCTGCGATAATTTCTGTGGGGATGGTCGTGCCTCGTTCTTTAAGTTTGAACCATTTGTCCATGGTAAAGCCAGCCTCCAACTTTCAAATTATACTCCAAAGCTAAAAACAAAAAATCCTAATCTTCATATAGGATTGTAATATTGTCGCTCCTATATTCGTTGTTAGGATTTAAAGATTCAACAGCTAAGCTCTAAACTAAACATAAAGATACTCATATCTGTTATCAACCTGAAGTCCATTTCGTATTCTAATTAAAATCACATGCAATGTCAATGAATTAACGATTTGTTCACAGTTATTTACGAACTATTCAGACATTATATCTTGTGTTCATTCGTTTTTACAATAGAGTATATAGACGTATGGCTCAATGTCTGCAATATATGAAGAAAGACTGCCAGCAATATTCACTGACAGTCTTTTGCTTAATTCGTAGTAGGTTTCTCTTCATATTCGCTGGATAATTCTTTAAGCGATTTGATTTTGCCATGGGGATGCTGTTCTTGCTTACGTGACTTCCAGGCAGCTTCTTTGCGTTTCTTCTGGTCAGCCATACAAGATATCCTCCTCTGGAAACTGAGATGTATACTACTTCTTTATGATGTCATTTCTGGACAACTTTATTCTGCATGCATAGGTAATAAGAGAATTAGGCAAGCATATAAGACAAATTAGATATCGGTTTTTAGAGCAGGAATGCAATAATATAGACATGCCACAACTGGAGGTTAATATATGCAAAAAGTAATTTTAAATAATGGTGTTGAGATGCCTGTTCTAGGCTTTGGTGTGTTTCAGATTGCAGATGCAAACGAATGTGAACAAAGTGTTATGGATGCCATATCGGCTGGGTATCGTCTCATTGATACTGCTGCCTCTTATCTAAACGAGGAAGCCGTGGGCAGAGCGATCAAACGTAGTGGTGTGGCCAGAGAAGAATTATTTGTCACGACAAAACTTTGGGTTCAGGATACGGGTTATGAACGTACCAAACAAGCATTTGAAAAATCTTTGGAACGATTGCAATTGGACTATTTGGATCTATATTTAATTCATCAACCTTTTGGAGACGTACATGGTTCTTGGCGTGCAATGGAGGAGTTGTATCGTGAAGGAAAAATACGTGCAATCGGAGTAAGTAACTTCCAGCCGGATCGTCTGATCGATTTGATTCTGCAAAACGAAGTAACCCCTGCTGTAAACCAGGTCGAAACACATCCTTTCAACCAGCAGATCTTAACTGGACAATTCATGAAAGAAAATAATGTTCAGATCGAATCTTGGGCACCTTTTGCTGAAGGGAAAAATGACTTGTTCCAGAATGAGGTATTGGTATCTATAGGTGAAAAGTACAACAAATCGGTTGCTCAAGTGGTTTTGCGTTGGTTGACCCAACGTGAAGTCGTGGTTATTCCAAAATCGGTGCGTAAAGAAAGAATTATTGAGAACTTCAATATTTTTGATTTTGAATTAAGCCAAGCAGATATTGAGTCGATTACTGCGCTAGATACCAAACAGAGCCTTTTCTTCTCCCATAATGATCCTGAAATGGTCAAATGGATTAGTACTCGCAAACTAGATATTTAATCCCATCTATCCGATAACAATCTAGTCCTTTCTCTTCACGGAGAGATCAAAAAATCCGATTCCGGCATCACGGAATCGGATTCTTCATTTATTGTAGCCTCAATAATATAGAGAATTCAGAAGTTAATTGGCAGGACCCAGATTAATCAAGCTGACCTCGGATAATGAGACGGTTGTGTTGCCATCTTGCACACCATCAATGTTACCCAGATCAAATGAGATTCGAGTATTCGCATAGCTGTCTTCTGTTGCATCAAATGTAAACGTGAACTCCTGTTTTTCTGGAGTCAAATCAACTCGTGCCCCAAAGAAACCATGCCATTCATAGTTGGCAGCTGCGTCGACCCATCCAATCCCCAAACCCAATTTCCTGGACTTCTCCGCTCTGGCTTTAAACGTCAATTTATATTTAAAACCTTGCTGTATGCCAAATCCTTCATTGATGACTTGACGATCCCATGGATGCTGTCCTGCATGACCAATCTTGGCTTGAAGCTGTTGATTGCTAACTTGCATCTCAAGGTCCGCTGCATTACCATCCGCGTGGGTAAACCAACCTTCCTCACCTTTGGAGAAGTCGCCATTGGGGATAAGATTAACATGAGCTGGCTGCCCTCCTTGATCTGCATTTGGATTAACTTCATATAATTGAACGTTTTTGATGTGAATCGAGTGTTCACCTGTAGATAGCGGATATCCTAATCCAAATGCAAGCATGGCTGCCGAATCGGAGGTATCTCCCATGGTGAAGGTATAAGTATACGACTTTTGATCCGCGGTTAATTCCACTTCTTCTTCAAAATACTTCACAAAATCCCCTGCATTCTGAGAAAGAACCGCTTGCATGGATTTAGGACTTGAAGCAGATGCCTCGAAGGTAAGTCGGTACGTTTTGTTTGCATCCAGTTTGACCTGACCTTGTTGTAACAAAGCATCCCACCAATGTTCACTTGTACCAGGCAAGTGGATCGTTAATCCTGCGCCCTCGTCATGTGAGGCTGTCAGATCATTAGGAGTTAGCTCCCAATGATTCAGATCAGCTGTTAGCTCACTGTTCTGAATTTTGTTTTGTGAAATATCCACCCAACGTGTATTATAATCTGCTCCTTCAAAATTCACATAATAGGGTTTGCCTGCTGTTAAGTTGACGCCTGGAAAATACACCGTTTGATATGCTTGCCATCCACCCGTGTCTCCAAGACTCAGGTCTGATTGTGCAACGGTTGTACCTTGTTCATCCTGAATGCTGAACTGAACCTTGGAATCACTCTTTCCACTGGCCATTCGGGCAGACAGAACATATACTCCGTCGTGAGCTACATCGATTTTATATTGCAGCAGATCTCCCTGGTCCATGTAACTGACATGTTTTCCTCCTTCTACGGAGTCCTCCAGTTGTAAGCCCTGCATCATCCAGGCTTCGGTTGCAGGTACATGTGCGTAGCCATTCACTGACAGAGGTTTTCCGCGTTTCGTCAGACGAACATTGTCCACGTATACCTTACCTTTAGAACTGCCAAATAACAGTCTTAGCTCGGATTGTGCGATTGATGCTCCATCTCCAATGATGATTTCTCCAGTGAATGTTTTCATTTCTTGGTTCAAGGAGAGGTTTTGCCCTTGATGAACCTGTACCGTATGCCCATTACTGCTGACAACATCTATGTCGATACTTCGCGGTGTGTCTGCCTTGGCATCTAAGGAGAAACCATACGTTGTATTCGCTTCCAGCTTCAAATCCGGTTGGTTCACCGAAACTTGCTGTGGGTCTCCATTCGTTTGAGTAACATCAACAACCAGCTGACGCTCCATAATTGGGAATTTCGAAAAGTTATTTACACTTATATTGGCTGCCGCACTGTCCTGAATGCTGCTTGACCAGAATCCCAGACGCTCCTTGCCTTGATCGAATGTGCCATTGTAAATAAAGTTGCCATCAGGTAGCGCGTTTCGTTCGACAGTTAACGGATCAGCTTCACCCACCTCGATCAGTCTGACATTGGCAAACCAAACGGTTGTATCATCCAACCCCAGATTAAATTCGAATCTGGCATTGTTATCCGTGCCATCCCGCATATTGAAGGTATAGTCATAGGATTGCCAATCTGTCGTGAGTGCAAAGGTGTTATCGCCCGAATAATTGGTCCAGCTTTTTTCGAATTGGTTCACTTTGGACATGATTGTACGGTCAGCAGATGCCTTCGCATCAAACTGTATTTTGTACTTTTTGTTTTTCTTAATGTACATCGGCATCTGAGTGAGTTGAACCGAGTAGTTTTCAGTACCCGATGCATCAATGGTAACTTCTGCTGCTTTCCCTTTCTGCTCATCCGTTACAACTTTGACACTGCCAGCTCCATCAGCATTTGTGATGAATTTCCACTGCAGAGGCACTCCATTGTCTGCAGACCCTTCCGAAAAACGATCATTGTAGATTTGATTGCCATCGGCTTGTGGGTCACGCTGTTGCGCAGGCTCGATGGGATTTGTTGTTACATCAGGCCATGTGTCTAGATTTTTGTAAGAATATACTCGCACAAAATCAAC
Organism: Paenibacillus sp. AGC31; assembly: GCF_057334655.1. NCBI lineage: Bacteria > Bacillati > Bacillota > Bacilli > Caryophanales > Paenibacillaceae > Paenibacillus > Paenibacillus sp. AGC31. The sequence continues at coordinate 206,414 of NZ_JBHFJH010000045.1, read as the reverse complement.
ATTCATCTTTTCGGAAGTGAAGTTGCTTTCAGGTGCCCCCGGCCAGTCTCCTCCAACTGCCAGATTCAGAATCAGATAGAATGGACGATCAAATGGTGCAGGGAACGTATAATACTCGGGTTGGCCCGCGGCCTTCGTTTGCCAGTTGGTCACTTCATGATGCAGCTTTCCATCCACATAGAAACGAATCATACCCGGCAACCATTCTACCTGGAAATCATGATAATCGTCAGCGAAAGTTTCTCCTTTCTGAAGAGTAAGGCTTCCCTGATCATGTCCATGGGAACCGTCAGGCTTCACACTGTCATAATGCAATGTGCTATATACCTTGTTATTACTCTCTTTGCCACCAATTAGCTCCATAATATCGATTTCTCCAGAGGCAGGCCATCCTCCATAATGCGCTTCATCTGTTGGCATCATCCATATGGCAGGCCACATGCCTTTTTCTATAGGAAGCTTCGCACGTACCACCACTTTACCGTAGGTCCAGTCGCCTTTTCCCATGGAGATCAGTTTGCCAGAGCTGTAATCCTTACCATTTTTCGGCCCCTTTTTCGCTTCAATCTGCAACACGCTACGATTCTGATCTTTCGTAATGCGAGTGTTATCCGGGCTGTAATATTGCATTTCATTGTTATAAACGAGTCCTGTATCCTGCACGGTCCATTTGGAAGAATCAATCGCAGGCCCGTTAAACTCATCATTCCAGACCAGCTCCCATTGATCATGCGGAATTGTTGTTGCTGGAACCGGTTTTTCACCCGCAGGATTACTTGGTGTCGATGGTGTAGACGGTGATTGCCCGTCTGGAGAAGATGGTGTGGATGTGCTTGTCACATTTGTTGAACCGCCAGGCTGCGAAGAAACAGGTTGTTGGGCTTCACCCACCATGGATGTGCGCAATCCTTGTTTTACTTTCTCTCCGTTGATCACAACATCATCGGCATCTACACTCAATTTTTGGATTGTACCTTTGGTATCCACTTGAGTCTGACTCGCTTCTGCATGAATATTCATGGAATCAATCAGGCTGTTTGAAGAGATCTCCAGAATGGATTTTTGCTTTACATGCATCTCCTGAATGTTGCTTTCTTCCGTAATGGAGATTCTGACGGGTTCCCCACGTTTGTCAACGACTACTCGATTTAGCTTGGAGTTGTTAATGTTGATGGAATGGCTGCCTCCGCCTTTAATAATGACACTTCCTGTAACCGTTACGCCCTGAAGAACAACAGATCCCTCGCCAATGCCTTCGGCCAGCAGCAGATTTCCATTAACAATCATATTTTTTAACGTGACATCCGTTGAATTAATAATCAAGTTGCCATCCACTCGGGACTCATATATACCAGGAGCACTTTTCACATCTGCAATCATCGCCGACAACATTGTTGCCGTCTCCGCTCGTGTAATCGGGGCTTTGGGATTTAATTTGCCTTGGAAACCTTTAAGAATATTTTCGTCCACCAGATAGGTAAGCGCTTTCTTTGCATAACCGGAGATCTCATCTGCATCCTGAAATTTCAATTGTTCACTATCTTCATTGGTAGCCGCTGAAAGTTGAAAAGCTCGATCTACCATAACCGCTGCATCTTGACGTGTAATCGGTTGTTGTGGTGACAGATGTTCACGGTCTGTTCCTTCGATGATGTCAGAACCATTCGCTCGTACCATGACGTCATAGTACCAATCGTCTGAAGTCATATCCACATATGGGCCAGTCGCTGCATTACCGGTGAAACCAAAGGCCCGATCCAGAATCATAACGAATTCAGCTCGGCTAATGACCTGACTGGGCTTGAATGTACCGTCCGTATAACCTTTCAATAGATTCAAGTCTTGCAAACGTGTAACTGCAGATTGTGACCAATGCCCGGTCAGGTCTGTATAGGGAACAGAGAAGTGCAGGCTTTTCGCCTGCACATTTCCCACCTCCGCTTGACCCTGTACACTTTCTGCTCCAGCAGTTGCTGGATAAACGAGAGAAGCCATTAAACTCCATGCCATCATACAGGCCAGTCCTTTTCTCATCCTTCTTCCTCCCTCAGCTCAGTTATCCTTGCATTTGCATAGCCTATTCCTTGACTGCTCCAATAACGATCCCCTTAACGAAGAAACGTTGTAAAAACGGGTATACCATCAGGATCGGAAGCGCGCCGATAAAGATCTGTGCTGCGCGTACAGTTCGCTGCGAGATATTCTCCAACATGGAAGGATCGACGTTGATTTTGCTGAGATCTTGCTGAACGATAATAGTTTGTAGCAGAGAAGCAAGTGGATAATTTTTAATATCAGACATATAGATCATACCGTCGAACCAGGAGTTCCACTGATACACCATCGTAAATAAGGACAAGGTTGCGATAGCTGGAAGCGACAGTGGTACGTAGACCAGAATCAACGTTTTGATATGACCTGCTCCATCCAAATAAGCTGCTTCCTCAAGTTCTTTGGGCAGTCCGCGGAAGAAGTTCATCATGAGAATAACGTTCCACACGGACAGTGCGCCAGGCAGAATAAGTGCCCAGATTGTATTCATCAAGCCAAGCTTCTGGATCAGAATGTAACTTGGAATCAAACCGCCGCTGAACAAAATGGTAAATACGAAAAACCACGTATATAAGGAGCGACCTTTAAAACTGATATCTTCCTTCGACAACGGAAATGCGGTTAAGAGCATGATGACTATACCAATGATCGTCGCAATTACAGTCCGTTTAAGTGATACGATCAAGGAGTTGATGAAGTTTGAATTCCCGAATGTTTTCACATATGCGTCGGTTGTGAACCCGATGGGCCAGAAGGTAACCAGGTTTGATGATGCTGGCGCCATACTGCTGAATGAAACAGCCAATATATGAATAATTGGTAAAATGCAGAGTATCGATAATATCCCAAGAAAAGTATAGTTAGCGATGCTGAATATGCGGTATCCTTTTGTTTTATAATACAAGCCCTTTTCTCCTCTCTAGAAAACTCGATAATTAGCTAGTTTGTAAGCCATTCTGTAAGATATAACAATCAAAATGGTAGCAACCACAGATTTGAACAACCCTACTGCTGTGGCAAAACTCATCTTCCCGTTCAGAATCCCGAGTCGATATACAAACGTGTCAATGATGTCGCCTTTGTCATACACAAGTGGATTATACAAGTTGAACACCTGATCAAAACCGGCGTTCAGGATATTACCGATAGAGAGTGTCATCAGTACGATTGTAATCGGCATTAATGCCGGAATCGTAATGTGCAGCGTCTGTTTAAATCGGTTGGCCCCATCCACCTCCGCAGCCTCGTAAAGCGCTGGATTGATCCCTGAGAGAGAAGCCAGAAATACGATCGTACCAAAACCAAATTCTTTCCACACATCACTGACGATCAGTGTTATCCGGAACCATGTACCATCTCCAAGGAAAAAGATCGGTTCTCCGCCAAAGGCTTCGACAAGTTGGTTCACCATGCCGCCCTGTGGAGACAGGATATCGAGCAGAATACCACCGAGAATAACCCATGATAGGAAATGCGGTAGATACACAAGCGTTTGACTTACTCTCTTGAATGCCGTCAAGCGCACTTCATTGAGCAAAATGGCAAACAGGAATGGAGCGAATAGTCCTGCGATGATTTTGAAAAATGCAATGACCAGCGTATTCCAGATCACCTGACCGACGTCCGGATATAAGAATAAATATCGGAAATTGTCCCAACCCACCCATTTGGATTCAGAAAATCCCAAGTATGGTTTGAAATCCTGAAAAGCAATTACAATGCCACCCATCGGTATGTACTGAAACACCAGTGCCAGCAATACAGCTGGAATGAGCATCATATGCAAGGTCCAGTTCCGTTGCATATTCCAGCGCTGTTTAACCCTGGTGGAGCGCCGTTTATGCGGCGTTTCTAACGTATGTTCCTTCACTCCTGCATCCCCCATGTTCTAAATTTTGTATTTTACAAGTCATCGTGAACTTGTATATTAAAATTATAGCAATGGAAATTTGTGATCTATATCCTAATATTGCAACAACGATATCAATATTTTAATAAGATTAAGGAGGTTGGACTTTGTTCACACGCTTGAATGTCTTTACCAAAATTACACTGTTGTTTGTGATGCTGCTTATTCTGGTGCTGTTTCTCTATACATACTCTAACCGGGAAAGCGTGCGTGTTATCGAACACGAGATTCAGAACAATACGATGAATCATCTCTCGACATTTGCTGATTCAGTAGAATCCAATATTTACCAATTGTCATTGTATGGAATGTCTATTGGGCAAGATTCGAGTATTCAGGAATATCAACGTCCCGACTACAAGGACATTCCCTATGAACGTGTGAAAGTTGGAAGCGCCATTCTGGAGAAAATGAATCTGTACAACGCAGCAAGCAAATGGCATTCGACCATCACACTATACTTTCCAAGGATGCAAAAAGTGATATCAACGGATTATTATGCTTACATTCCGTACAGGGATGATGAATTTAAGGAGCCTCTCTCGCAGTCCTGGACCTATGCCGACAATCAGTTTATCTGGTACACTACCGATCCAACGACAGCGATGGCGAGACCTGGCAAAGCCAGATTGATTACCAAAATCAGTTTTCCAGTTCATCACTTAACTGCACTTCTTAATCAAAACAAGTTAAATAATAAAGGTGACCCGTTCATGTTCCATCCCGATTATGGATTAATCAGCAATAGTTCTGGAAAGGAGACCTTGAACGCAATCCTGCCTTCCCTGAAAGAAGCAAAACTGCAGGCCAGCGGTGGCTTCAGTACAACGTTGAACAAAACGGAATATTACGTCTCCTACATTCAATCCAAGAGCCTCGGCTGGTATTATATTGACTATGTGCCTATGCAGCAAATTTTGAAACCGATTACGAGTAGCCGGAATCTTTTTTACGCTTCAATTGCCGTTCTGATCGTGATGAGCGTTGTTGTATTATATACACTCTACCGAAGTGTGCAGCTTCCACTCTTACAGTTGGTGAAAGGGACAAATCGCTTGTCCACCGGGGACTTTTCCGTTCGGCTTCATCATTCTGCACGCAATGAGTTCAGCTTGTTATTTGCACGTTTCAACATCATGGCTCAACGAATTCAAGAATTAATCGAGAATGTATATGAGGAGAAATTAAGAAGTCGGGAAGCCACGCTCAAACAGTTGCAATCGCAGATTAATCCGCATTTTCTATATAACTGCCTGTTCTATATCAAGAACATGGCCCGAATGAAAAATGAAAAGGCCGTGGTAGCTATGGCACTGAATCTGGGAGAGTATTACCGATACATAACCAGGTCCGAAAAGGATCAAGCCACGCTTCGTGAAGAGCTGACAATGGTCAAAAATTATCTGGAAATCCAGTCACTTCGTCTGGAACGAATGCATTTTACAATCGACGTGCCCCATGATATTTTAGATAAAACAGTTCCCAGACTAACCCTCCAGCCTATTATTGAGAACGCTATTATTCATGGTCTGGAGCCCAAATCGGTAGATGGTGAGATTAAAATCTATGCGGACTGCAAGAATGATGTGTACACAATTATCGTGGAGGACAGCGGGCTTGGTATGTCTGAGAAACAGCTTGATCATCTGAGAGATAATCTTCTTAAACCGCTGGATGAGAATATGGGATGTGGTACATGGAATGTCCATCAGCGTTTATCTTTTCTGTACGGTGAAGGATCTGGACTATCTTATGATCATTCTTCAATGGGTGGGATTAAAGTTAACATCACGTGGCACGACAATACAGACAAGTAGGTGAACGACCCATGCTGCAAATATTATTAGTTGACGATGAACGTTCCGTCGTGGAAACGTTGGCAGAGACCATTCCGTGGGAAAGCTGCGGGATCGGTACAGTTCATGAAGCCTTATCTGGTGCAGTAGCGCTGGAAATTATGGACAACCACGACATTGACATTGTAATTACGGATATACGTATGCCCGAAATGTCAGGCATTGCACTGATTACAGCGATTCATGAAAAGTGGCCGCATGTGCAGACGATTCTGTTATCAGGTCACGCAGACTTTGAATATGCGAAACAGGCTATTGCGCAGGAAAGCTTTGATTACTTGCTGAAACCTGTTAGTGATGAAGATCTGATCGAATCCGTGCAACGTCTTGTTCATCGAATTAAAGAAAAGTGGGAAACAGCAGCATCACATCAAAGAGCCTTACACGCCTTTCAGGATCATCTGCCATTGCTTCAATCCACGATGCTGCATGAGTTGCTGACTGGAAAAGTCTATGATCAGAAGACGCTGGCAGACAAGCTTGATCTGCTGGAACTTCCCTACTCCTTAGGAGAGGATCTCGGCATGCTGATTATCCGTATGGAGAAACATCTATCCGATATGGCGCACGGCGACCTGGCCCTAATGGAATATGCAATATGTAATATCATTAGTGAAGTGATGCATAATCATTTTCATATCTGGCATACACGTGACGTTCACGATTACATTGTTGTTCTGGTTAGCATGAAGCATCCGCCAACGATGAGTTACAGCAGGAGCGAGACGCCTCAGACATTGCTTGAGCAGTACGCTGCCCAGATTCAAACCAATGTTCAGTTATACCTGAAAGGTGCAATCTCCATTTCCGTCTCCAGTTGGGGCAAGTTTCCCCACGAAATTGGAGAACTCTATGAGCGAACAGTTATGTCCATGCGTAAACGGATGGGTCAGGTGCAAGGTTTGTTTGTCACCGCTTCCGATGAAACGGATGCCAATCCTCTACATACGATTAGGTCGCTTTATCAGCCACCAACGTTGATTAGCCTGCTCGAAGCTGGTCGCTTTGAGGATGTGGAACAGAAAATCGAACACATTTTTGAGGAACTGCTGCATTCCAATGAACATCATGATATTGCGGAGTCAACCTTTGAGGTGTATTTTGCCATTGCGGGTGCGTTTGCGTACATCATTCATAAAAATGGCAAACAAATCTCTTCTTTGATTCCAGCAGAGTCCTATCGTTACTTTCAAGCTCCCAGCTATTCTACTGCGCAACAGCTACAGGACTGGTCCGTGCGTACACTTCATTACATACGAGATGATGCTGAACAAGAGCTTAGAGACAATCACAGCACCATTGTGCGCAGTGTCAAAAGTTTCGTCGACCTTCATCTGGCTGGAGATGTATCGCTGCCTGCAATTGCTGACCATGTGCATCTGCATCCAGTGTACTTATCCAAGGTATACAAGGCGGAGACCGGTGAAGCACTTACTGCCTATGTGTACCGGTTAAGAATGGAGAAAGCAGCCTATCATTTGCGAACATCAACCGCCAAAGTGTTTGAGATTGCAGAACTTGTCGGTTACAACAATACCGCATATTTCATTCGAGTTTTCAAGAAATTTTATGATCTTACACCGCAAGAATATCGGGAAAATCTGCCGGTTTAAGATACTCAGGCCAGACTTGACGTTCTGGTAATCTCTCCGGTTTCCCCTTCTCCATATCAAGTACAAAGAGGCATTGCCGGAGATCTTCTCCTGCAATGCCTTTTTGGTGCTTATGTGGCCGCGATGAATCAATTCAGTCAGAATGCGTCATCCTATTTTGCGCTTTTCACGGAATCATACCACTCGTTAACTTCTTTCGTAATCTGATCTCCACCTGAAGACTTCCATTTCTCAACAAATGAGTCGAACGCATCAACAGAGGTTTTGCCATATACAATTTGAGAGAAGGTGTCTTTCTCCATCTTTGTCAAAATGTCATTGTTCATCTGCATCGTCATTGAAGGTGCACCGGTAAACATTTGATTGAACACGATATCTTTTTGATCCAAAACAATCTTGGCTGCATCAAGCATAGGTACTGGTACACCTGATTTGATTTTTTTCTCAAACGGTGTAGTTGCTTCTTCACCGCTTGCCAGCTTGGCAAGTGTTGTCATACTTAGATTGGGAATACGCGCTCCATCAAAAGTCAACGTGTACTTCTCGGGAGCATAACCCCCCGTAAGACTTGCATCAGTTGATGGTTTCCCATCTACCATAACCCAATCGTATCCTTCCGCAAATCCATGCTCAAACTCATCGCCCTCTTTAGGATTCGCATAGTGATCAAAGAGATAGTTCTGATAGGTGAAAAAGGCTTCCGGATTTTTCATGTCTTTGTTAATTAGAACTACGCCATTTCCGTTTGACGTACCATGTCTTCCTGCTTGACCATTTGGACCGGAAGGAATTGGATACGCCTTGTATTCAGCCTCAGGATTGTTTTTCTTCACATCCTCCAGCGGCCAGGAGGGCATCCAGTGAGGACCAACCACAATACCTGCTTTTCCGGCAGTAAATTCTTCAGCAGCTTTTGTCTCGTCATACACGCCGGCTTCTTCCGGGATATACCCTTTGCTCATCCAGCTCTGTAATTTGGCCAAAGCCTGTTTTGCACCAGGTGTAACGGAACCGTATTCAAGTTTTCCATCTGCCGTCAGATTCCATTGGTTTGGCATTGTACCATAAGCGCCAAATACCCACCCAGCTTCAGACATCCATGTGTTCAGCCAGTTCTTGAAGCCAATGGTGAGTCCGTAAGTGTCCTGCTTCCCATTGCCATCCGGATCTTGATTCGTAAACGTTTCCAAAATGATTTCAAGATCATCTATAGTTTTAGGGGCTTCCAGATTGAATTTCTTCATCCAGTCTTCACGGATCCACATGACAGGATCACCATTATAGGAATAGTCCAGAATCGGAATACCGATCTTTTTGCCATCTTGCATGTATGGATACCATACGGAAGGATCTTCGTTTACGGCTGCTTTCCATGTGTCGCTGGCATATTTGTCAAACAACTCGCCCGCATCGACAAATTTTCCGGACTCAATCAATTCACGCACCAGATTGAATTCGCCGCGATACGAAATAATGTCTGGCATGTCTGCATTGGAAGCCAGTGACAGGCGCAGTTTTGTCTCAAATGCATTATTGGTGGATGGAGATATCCACTGGTTTTTCAACTCAATTCCGAGTTTCTCCTTAGCCCATTTGGTATGGACGTTGTTATCCTGATCCTCGCCTGACTTAAACTTCACGTCTGGACCCCATGGTCGTAAATACGTAATGGATACTGGTGGATCATACTTCCCATTTTTGAGCTCCAACGTTGTCGCTGGTGTACTTGATTCAGTTTTCTTTTCGTTCCCGTTACTACACCCACTCAAGGCTGCAGATAGGGCCAATACACCGATCATGACCAAACTGCCTACTCGTCTCTTTTTACTTGTGTCCAACTTCGTTCCCCCAGTCTATGTAATGTTGCTTACAGGTTAATCATAATGAATGATTGATATTTATGCCCATACTAATATTGCAACATTTATTGCATTAATTTAGGATATTGGATATTGAATACATAAATTGAATAAATACAATGCCTGAATATAGAAAAAAGCAGCCGCTAATGGCTGCTTCAGTCTGCTTAATTACTCGTATATTTAACCCAGTCATATTCCGCATAGAGTGGATTGGCACCGTTATAAGGACCGAGCCAGCTATCTACACCTGTTCCATTCCACAGGTTCATCATGATTTTTCCGGGTGTTTTAGGAATATTGCTGGTTGCCGTGTGCTTCAATACACCATCTACATACCATTTGATATGTCCCGGCTGCCAGTCAAATGCGTACGTATGGAAGCCTTGGGATGCATCAAAACCTAGATTGATAATCTTCTCATGATTACCAACCCCATTGGTATAATAATTAAACTGCACTTTGGTTGTGTCTTTTCCTAAAAATTCGATATCAATCTCATCCCATTGGGTGCCATGTGAAGGGCCTGTGTATGTGAAAAAAGACGAAACTACACCTGTGTTCTTGGCAGGTTTCATACTGACTTCATACAAGCCGTACCCATACGTATTTGTGGTGCGATACTCTCCGCAATCAAACTTGTTCTGTGCAGAGCTGGTCAAACCAAGCTTAAGCTTGCCGTCACTTGTAAAATTAACATTGTTAGCCCTCCACGTACAGTTAAACATGCTCCCATTGGAATACCCATCCGCTTTTTGCCACGTGCTTGCGTTAAAATAGGTTAGAGGTTCCCAGAAAACATAACCGGCGAAAGCGCTTACGGAAAAGAATAAAGAAACAATACCTGTTACCGCCAAAGTATACCAAGACTTCCTCTTCATCACACACCTCCATGAATGATTCCAACATGTACAAGCATCGCCATAATAGATAACGCTTACATGGTCGGTATGTCCATTTTATCTGGAAGCAGAGTGGTACACTATAGCAAACTTCAAAGCAGAGATATTCAATTTTTAAGATCCTCGTTATTGTATCTAATCATGTCATGTTAAGACTATGCCAGTTTCATACACGTAAGATAGATTGAATGAAGCGCCTGCCCTTCAGCATAGAAGGAATCAGGCGCTCCATGAAAACCATTTTACATATATCTCAACATGTTGGTTAATGTATTCACCCTAAAACGGTTCTATTTCGCCCCAGCTCGTACCAAAATGTCTTCAATTTCCTTAAAGCCTTTATTCTTCGCATGACTGAGTGGTGATACCCCATCATGATCAGGTATGTTCATGTCTGCTCCGTGATCAATGAGTATTTGTATCGTCTCCTGCTGCTGAGCATTGCCATCGTTAAGAATGATCGCTTCGAGTAGTGCTGTCCATCCCAATTGATTCACATGGTCCACATCCACCGAAGTTTGAGTCAGTAGTTCTTGCACTACATCCACATATCCATGCTCCGAAGCTGGAATAAGTGCTGTCCCTCCATATCGATTCGTTATCGCCGGGTCCGCTCCGGCCTCGATCGTCAGCTTCAAAATATCCAAGTATCCTTCAGCGCCAGCATACAGAAACGGGGTATTTTTCATATCGTCCTGTATATTCACATCTGCCCCCGCTTCAATTAACACTTTAGCCGATGTTAGATCATTATTGTAGGTTGCAATCATTGTAGCCGTTTGTCCACTCTGATCTTGAGCATTGATATTGGCGCCTGCTTGAATCCATTGTTGGATGCGATTAATATCGCTGTCCTCTACTGCCTTGAACAGCTGTACATCTGCTGAAGTCATGGCCTTTCCCTCCACGTTGGAGTCGTTTTTCATTTCAGGCACGCAGCCTTGGACGATCAACATACTGCTTATCAGGACAACGATGATCAGCGATTTACTCATACTGCCTCCTTTACTCCAGTGTCAAGGTGACCGAAGAAGCCATACTCCAAGCCCCCACTGGGTTTATTGTATACGCAGTACCCGGAGTCAACTTCCCATCATTTGTTAGGTCGAATATACCCGTCGCGCCTTTTCGACTTGAATATTTATAAGTGGCCGTCAGAACATCCCCGCTAGGTGAAGTTAACGTTACACTTCGACCAGAGAACAGTTCATCCCCAGGATCCTGGTCAAGCGTAACTTCAATGGAGGTTTCGCTCACTGATTGAGCACTTGCAACCACAAGTGCATCAAACGATTTCGCCGTAAATGAAGCATTTTCGATGTTGGCCCAATCCGAAGTAACCGTATATGTGACACCTGATTTCAGCGTTTGTCCTTCAGGCAAACGGAACTTCGGTTCTTGTTTGCCATCTGTAGATTGCGTGAACGGAACATATCTGGCAACGATAGGCTCGCCACCTTCTGGCGTAATTACAACTTGTCTTGCCTGCATGGAGGAGATAACTTGATATGTTTTGCCTCCTGCTTGCTCTTGATCATTTAGGACAAATGCATTAGCTCCTCGACCCCCGCTGTAAGCCGAAATGATGTAACCATAATCCACGACACCGTTCACTTGCAGTGATTCAATCTCGAATGTATCATTCGTTACTTGACTAGCCGTTGTCATGTTTATTTTCGTGGCACTGCCTTCAAAGGAACCAGCGTCTTGAGCTTTGTAAGTCAGGTTGTACACTTCACCAGCATCTTGTACGGACGTTGGAACGATGTAAGTCGCAATTGACCCTGTTTTCAAGCGGGGCATATTAGTTAACGTCAGCCCACCACTAAACGCAAAGTCAGTTTGTGCCTTGGCAAAAGCTTCATTCGCTGCTGTCAACGGCTTGTCCAATGTGACGATTAACGTAATGGCATTCAATGATCTAACGCTCTTGATTTGAGCTTGCTCCGAAGGAATAGCTTGGTGTGCCGTTTGCAACAACACCGCTGTTTCGCCACGCGTTGCTGAACCGTTCTCGGAGTAAAACTCGCTCATCCAATGGTGAACGGACTTTACATCACGTTGCATCACTTTGGATACGACCTGTTCGAGTTCAGCATCCGACACTTGAGTCTGCGGATTGAATTGTCCATCGTTAACCTGCATGATGCCAAGTTCAACGAGCTTTGATGCATAAGGTGCATACCACGCGTTCGGATTCACGTCCGTCAATTCTACGATTTCTCCTGTCTTGCTCTCCAAATTAAACGTTTTGAAAATCAATGAAGCTAGTTCAGCACGGGTAATCGCTCTATGTTCACCCATGGATTGATCTGCATATCCGTTCATGATCCCCAAGCTATTCAGATCCTTGATAGCAGCTTCAATCTGTTGTTGGGTAAGCTGTGTGGTTGTTGCCGCAATGTTAGCAACGTATGTAGCTGCATGTACTTGATTCGCAGTTAACGGGAACACTGCTGTACCTAATGCAGTTATGGTTAGAAATGTAGCGATTTTGCGGGTTGTAGAATTCATGGTTGAATTCCTCCTCTATAGGTTGTAGTTGCCTGTATCTATAGAATAGAGGACAAAAAGAAACTCCCAAGGACAAAGTTATTAACAAAATATAAACTGGCTCTAAATTTTCACGAAACTTATGCAGTAAACCGGTAACCCGCGCCCCAGACGGTTTCGATATACTCCGGATTTTTGGGGTCTGTCTCCAGCTTCCCACGCAGTTTGCGAATATGGACGGTTACCGTTGCAATGTCTCCGGTGGAATCCATGCCCCAGATGCGCTCGAACAGATCGGATTTGCTGAATACACGATTGGGATGACTCGCAAGAAATACAAGTAACTCGAATTCCTTGGTTGTAATCGCCACCTCTTCTCCATTAACGAAAACGCGGCGTGATCCTTTGTCAATGTGAAGCCCACGAATGTGGATTTCATCCTGCTGGGCCGGTTTGTTTTTGCCAAGTAGTCTCTCGTATCGGGTCAAATGAGCCTTTGCCCGCGCAACCAATTCACTTGGGCTGAACGGTTTTGTAATAAAGTCATCGACTCCCAGATTGAATGTCCTGATCTTATCGATTTCTTCCTTTTTCGCTGAAACGACAAGGATGGGAACTTCCTTCACTTCGCGAATGCGCCTGCAACATTCGAAGCCGTCGAGTCCCGGAAGCATCAGATCAACAATGATCAGATTATAGTCCCCCTCCAGTGCCTGCTTCAGACCTTCATCTCCAGTATGGCAGAGATCCACGGAAAATCCGTTGAGCTCAAAATAATCACGTTCCAGTTCCGCAATCGTTGTTTCATCTTCAATGATCAAAATGTTTGCCATTACTTATTAGTCCCTCTCTTCATTCAGCCGTTTCAGCTTGATATATATGCTCGTGCCATCATTGGGCTGGCTTTCAGCCCAGATGAAGCCCCCATGTCCATCAATGATTTGGCGGGCAATTGCCAGTCCAAGTCCACTTCCGCCCGTTGAGGAATTGCGGGATTGTTCTGCACGATAGAAGCGTTCAAATATATAAGGCAGTGCCTCTTCGGGTATTCCCCTGCCATTATCTTTAAAGGCCATCGTAATCCATTTCTCATCCGCTTGAAGTGTAATCTCGAATCGTTTGTGTTCATTCTCCATGTATTTGAGTGCATTATCCACCACATTGACAACGGTACGTTTTAGCTTCTCCGGATCCACAGCAGCCATGGCGGGACCATCCACCTGGTTATTCCAATCCAGGGCAACACCTTTATCCTCCAGATCGTATCTCAGCTCTTCAATGCTATCTTCAAGGAAATCAGCGAGATCAACTGTCTCGAACAGGAAAGGCTCTTGGTTCAAGTCGAGCTTCGAATACAAAAACAGTTCATCCACCAGCTTATCCATGCTAACTGCTTTGGAGTGAATGATATTAACGTAACTCTCCATTTTCTCCGGAGTATTAGCCACGCCGTCACGAATACCCTCAATGTACCCTTTGATATTGGTAATCGGCGTACGGAGATCATGCGAAATGTTGGAGATAAGCTCTTTGCGGTTCACTTCGTCCTGCTGACGTAACGCATAAGAGCGCTGTAATTGATTCCGCATGCTCTCAAACGCTTCGCTGAGTTGACCAACCTCGTCATTGGAGTTTAGCTGAAGTTTAAAGGATAGATTGCCATCCTTAATATGTTCGGCTGAACTTCGTAGTTGATTCAAGGGTTTAATGAAGCTGCGAGTGATCCAGCGGAACAAGAGCAGATTTGCAATGATGAGGACGCCAATAAGCAGGAATGACATCACAGGCAGCAACTTGCGAGTAAGCTCCGCAAAGGGGCTTCTCTCACGAATGACAAAGATACTCCCCCGTTCCCCATCTGAATATTGAAAATCAAATTTTGCATACGCATAAAATCGCTCACCAATATTGAAGGTGCTCCGAATCTGATAATTGTTAAGATCATAGGCAGGCAGTGCTTGCTTCAGTTCCGGCTGGTTGAAGGTCAGTGATTCGAAGATCTGACTATTCTCCCGTCTGATGTAGAGCCCTGACTTCTCAGCTCGAAGCTTCATATCATATTCACGCAGCAAAACCTTGTTCTGCAGGTCATCCGGGTCATTTTTGGCCAGAAACTTCATCTCTTGAAAGATCGATTCTCCCTGCTCAGTCAGGGGGTTGATCTGATAATGTACCTTGTAAATATCACGGAAACTCTGTAGATCCCCTGTAGCCGCAATCGTATACAGACTTGCCGTAAGCAGGATGAACAGTAGACTTATAACAAGCATGCCCGTGAAGGACAGCAGCATTTTTATTCGAATTGACATGGGTTCCCCTTCTCAAACAAGCAATTGGATTAGTTAGTGCACATGTTAACACAAGATGGATTCTATTGCCCATATGGAACGCTTTTTTTTATTTAGCCGAAAGCAACCTTTTCATTATATATGTTGACAGTGATAATCGTTATCAATAATGTTGGAGTAAGGTGCACAACGATTTATCTTAGAATGACCGG
Organism: Paenibacillus sp. AGC31; assembly: GCF_057334655.1. Taxonomy (NCBI): domain Bacteria; kingdom Bacillati; phylum Bacillota; class Bacilli; order Caryophanales; family Paenibacillaceae; genus Paenibacillus; species Paenibacillus sp. AGC31. Next base: position 191,230 of record NZ_JBHFJH010000045.1, on the reverse strand, counting down.
CAAACACTTTTGAAATGAGGTACGTAATGTGAAAGTAGACGTTAATCAGTTAGCAGCGCATTTTGCACACATTCCTTTTCAAGTCGAAGGAGTATATCGATATGCTAGAAATCCAGGGGTTCCCCAGGCTGACTATACCGATTCTTTTCCTGGATTTGTATTTCCTCTTACAGGAAAAATACAATTTCAATTTGATGGTACGCCCTATATCTTTTCACCAGGAAAAGTTGTACATGGGGGCGCGAAAATGAAACTGGATCAAACCGTGTTTCATAGAACGGACTGGGAATACATCCTCGTTTTATACCGGATATGTAGTTCGGACCTCGAAGAGACAAGTTTTTCCCATCAGCATTTTGAATTATCAACGGGTCAGTCCCCACGTCTGATCGAATTAATCACGCGTCTTTGGCATGTTTATAATCAGCACGGAGGTATTTCAAAGTTTCAGACCGAGATGCTGTTTCGCGATGTACTGAACGAGACCTTAATATGTGTTGATCATAGGCAAAACAGTTGTGAAACAGATGTTTTATTCAAACGGGTCTCTACCTATATCCAAGAATACTATGATCAAAGTCTGACTGTCGCATCGCTTGCAGAACAAAATAATGTTAATCGAAATCGACTTTCCTATGTGTTTAGAAGACATGCAGGTATGGGTCCAGCAGAATATGTATTGAAATATCGTATAAACATGGCACAGCAAATGTTATTGGCAAGTGATGTGTCGGTACAACAGATTGCTGAGACCGTTGGCATTGCTGACCCCTTTTATTTTAGCAGAGTGTTTAAGAAACAATGTGGTATTTCTCCTACGGAGTATCGTCTGAAGTTCATCAATAATCCATCCTGATTTCAATAGGCATCCATGTTATACCAAAGCTTAGATCAGTATACTGAACATATAGGATTAATACACAGGAGGAATGACGATGCACTATCAAGCTATTCAATTAAATGAGGAATTTTCGAAATTAAACGATCTTTGGTCTCCGAAACTCATTGGTGAAATGAATGACTATCAATTTAAGATCGTTAAGATTGCTGGAGATTTTGAGTGGCATGTTCATGAGGAGACCGACAAGTTATTTTTTGTGCTTGAAGGGGAAATGATAATTGATTTTCGTGATGGGCAAGTGAAGATTTCCAAGGGAGAGATGTATATTGTCCCCAAGGGAGTCGAGATCAAGCCTTCCGCCGAAAAGGAATGTCATATCATGTTGATGGAACCTGGAAGCGAAGTAAACACTGGCGGGACTAAGGCCGAATAAGCATCAGTTATTGGAACCAGGATGTCAATTTGTAATATCAGAGTCAGAGAGCCGATAACCCCGTAATAGGGTTATCGGCTCTGCGTCTGTACGGCTAGCTCTTCGTCGACATGCATTAATTGACATGCATTAATCAGCAATCTCTCGGTTATGTCACTTGTTGCTGGTCTTCCTGATCAATTCCACACCATCGTATGCCAGACTTTCCACACTTGTCGCCTTCTGCAGTATGTAATGATCAAAAAAGTTCTTTGCATAGTCTGTAACAAGATTTCGCATCTCCATAGCATCCCGTTCACCTCTGAGTTCCTCATTAACACTGGTAAACACGATGTCACAGTAATCCAAATGTGCAACACGATCAACTGAGAAATAATAGGTTCCCATGCTATTGTTAACGCCAATAATCGCATTCATATTATAGTTAGGTTCACAAAACAGTAGCAAGAAGGGTTTCTTAAGATCGCTGTCAAGAAGGCCAAACGCACCGCTATCCAAGCCAATCCCGCAGGCGAACCGGTCGTCATTCCGGCAAACCATCGCCGTGGTAGGCCCTCCATAAGAATGTCCGACTATGCCCATGCCGATGTCAAGCAGCAATCTGCCCTTAAAGATGGAATTCAGCTCTCCAGAGTCCAGTTTGTAAAGATAATCGGCTACATACCTTACATCTTCTGCCTGTGATTCACTATACTCTGTTATCTTGGAAAGGATCGGCAGTGCAAGCACGTTACGGCACATCTCAATGGCAGTTTCATCGTCAGGCCGCATCTCCATCTTACCAGCCAACGCCAGCATCTTCGGATCTTCACCAAACCCTGTAATGACATCCGAAAAATCCTTGGATACATTAAACAGGCGCCCATCTTTACGTTTATACATCGTGCTATTCTGATGGCCGATGCTTACCACAACATACCCCATGCTTGCCAAGTCTGTACAGAGCACTGTACCCCATTCTGGAGAACCGCCCCCGCCGCAAACATAGAATAACACTGGATAGCGCTTTTCCTTCCCGGAGAGAGCAAGGTCATCGTAACACTGGGTCTTGATATCTATAGAGAAAACATCCTTCAACGCAGTGACAAGTGGCTGCTCATTAAACATCTCGTAGACTTCAGGAAACATGTACGTTGATGTAGTCTTACCTTCGCTACTGTCGGACGGATAGTACACAAAAGCGGTCAGTTCTCTTTTGGAGTAATCTGATGCCGTGTACTCAAAATCCATCTGGGTTCGACCGACAGTATAGGCGCCAATTGGTTCTGGAAATACGTCATAGGTTTTCATTTTTTTCCCCCTTGAGATCGCTAACCATTTCAAAATATTTATGATCTTCAAGCAGTCCATGACCCATAAATTCAGCAAAGTACTTGCTGATCTTATGTTGCAGATTAGAGTCCTTAATATCGAATTCCCTAAAAAACAAGATTAAATTAAGCTGCATTGACTCAAACATAAAAGAAATCAGGTCGTCGTCAACATCCGGTCGAAGATATCCATCAACCCTCATTCGGCGTAAAATGTCCTTGATCATGGGGAATGACTCGCCCTTCAACACATTCACATATACTTTCAGCAAAATGTCCTCAGGAATATATGAAAATGTTTTAGTCAGTTTGATTTCCAACTCATTCAGTGGCTCGGTCACCATGCCATTAACGTTACCAAATAAGCCAGTAAGGAAATAGCTGTAAAGGGAATCTTCATTACTGTTACTGAAGTATGCAGCTCTTTTCTGGGTCACATTACGTATTAAGTGACAATAAAGGTCATCTTTGTCTTCAAAATACCGATAAAATGTTCCGGGGTGCATGGACAAACTATCCAAAACCATCTTCATAGTTATATCCTCGTAAAGATTATCAACAAAAAGATGCATAGCGCTATTCGATATTTCCTCGCGCCTTGCTTCGTCTAAACGAAAGAAAGTATTTTTTGGCATAGACTACTCCTTAATGTATAGTGTGAACTGATTCACACTATACTGATAATTCATTCACAAGTCAAGCTATCTTGTTAGTTTAATATCATTATAAAAATTTAAAACCACTGTATTCAGATTTACAAAAAGATAGCCTAACTATTTTTGGTTTTGAAAAGATTCGGGAAGAAATATGCAAGAGCCGCTGATCACTCTGATCAGCGGCTCTTTGAGATGTTTGTATTAAAATCAGTTGGTGAGGGATGAAATTCATGAATATCGGATCAGATATCTATTCAACGAGAAAGGACTTCAAGTACTTTACCACTTCCATCTTCAATAATACGTATACTGTTGTCATCGATGAGTTGAATGGTACTATCTGAATTCAAAATTTCCTGCTGGTCCGTTACCCCGTGAGCAATGGATTTGCGAATCAGACCTTTATTTTTGAATACCAAGGTGTACAGATCGTAGTCTTCCGTTTTACGATTAGTGTGTTCAATGATGACAATAAGTAGATTTTGGGGGCTCCTCTTGAAATTTATCTTAAGATCATGAGTATTCACATTCATGTCCTTGATCCCTAAGGGTATCAAACTCTTTTGTCCAGTAGAAGCATTCGTAATCTCAAGGTCTCCTTTTGCAGTGCGAATGACATAGGTGTAACCCATGTCGCTACCATAAAAAGTATCGGTATAATTGCTCAGCCCAGTCACAGTTATCTTATTCGTCTTCGTATCTCGATGAGTCACTTCCCCGTCCAAAGCAGATGCAAGAAATCTAATGGGCACATAAAGGTGACTAATATACGACACAGGTTCTGTGCCCATATCTACTTTTTGACCATCTACCTCGGCAATGCTGCTTCCCAAGTGCACAACAATATGCTTCTGACTGTTCTTCAGTACGGCTGTATTATCATCTTCCATCCCCCACACTAGGCCTGCCTTAATACCCAGTGAGAAAAAACTTCCATAAGTGACTCCATCCTTGATTAACGTCTGAACATGGTTAATACGACCGTCTGCCCACTGAATTTCCAAATCAACATATTTGGATGCTGCTTCAGATTTTTGCGCCCCCAATGGTAATAACACCGACATCACTAATGCAACGACAACTACTTTTTTCAAGTGCTTCATTCTCACAGCGATTCACCCACTTCATGTAATTTTTAATCTTACAATAGTAACGTTATGTTCCAATAAAAGTTTGATCAGCTTTAGACAGGAATTTGGTTCTTTTATAACAAAAAAAGCCGCTAAAATAGCGACTTTCATTGGTACTATGCTCTTGGCCCATGAAACGATCTTGAGGCACGAATGGTCACTAAGCCGAAATTTCCATTACAAGCCTAGATCATCAGCAAGTCCTTCAACGCCTGTGAAGATGGAATCTCCGTATCCCCAGAAGTTGTTGAAATCAATAATGTAGATTTTTTTATTTTTAACTGCGTTAATGTTTTGTACCTGCTTGTTGGCAAGCAGCTTTTCAATCGTCTGCTCAGGATCAATACCACCTGCATATCTCGAAATAATCATCACATCCGGATTAATCTCGATTAACTTCTCCAGACTGAGTGTGCCGGTTTCATTAATCAGCATATTATGCATATTGATTAATGACATTGCACTTTCAATAAACGTATCACCATTTCCGTTGTAAATGCCAATGGTTCCATCACCATTATCCGAAAATGATGCATAATTGATCGTCTCAGCGCTAGCTCGGGCCGACAAGGCATTCTCGCGTGCTTTAAGCGTCTCAATATATCCCGCTGCATTGGCTTGTACGTTGAATATCTCACCTAATTCAGTAATATCCTGATACAGACTATCTAACGATGCATCAGGAACACTGGTGCTTTGTACATATGTTTTGATCCCCATATCATTCAAGCTGCTTACTGTACCAACACCCCAGTCCGCATCCTCAAACAATCCACCACGACCAACAACCAGTTCAGGCGTAGCCCCTATTGTCACTTCCTTGCCTACATAGCCTTCAGCTAGCACAGGAATTTGTTTAAACTCGTCCGCAATATCTTCAGGTACACTACCAAACAACGCAGCTACACCTACAAGTTTGTCTGTCAAACCAAGGCGAATCATCAGCTCGGCTGCACCTTGGGTATTGGCAACTACTCGTTCAGGTGCCTTGTCAAACGTTTGATCCTTCTTCACCCATGTGCTGTTCTTTGTTGTATAGTTTAAAACGGTTACCGGGTAAGTTGTTTCGGCAGGTGCTGAAGCGTCAGCGTCGGTTTGTTTCCCATTTGTTGTTGCATTCGTGGCGCTGCTCTCCGCAGCTTGCTGTGAACTGCCATTTGCATCTTCGCTGCCACCATTGTTGCCTGAACACGCTGCGAGCACCAGAATCATTGCAGTAATCAAACAAAGAAACATCCCTTTTTTAACGGATACCAACATGTAAATAATCTCTCCCTTTTGAATTCTCTCTTGTCATTTAAACCCATATGTAAAATAACTATTGTCAGTATACAGTAAATGTCGAATCTCGTAAATGATAATTATAATCATTCTCAATTGATATGGAAATGGATATTTTCCTTGCCTTCTTTGCTTTTACTTTCGCCAAGAATAACAAAAAAGCCGATCAATTAAGGTTCAATTGATCGGCTATTCTATATAAAAGTTCAAACTACCTATTCAACTAAATGCCCTGTTATCTTACCAACCGCGGTTGGACATGCGCTCTTCTGGAGCCAATTTGGAAATTTCGATCCCTTTCATCGGGGCGCCCAAGTTTTTGGATACTTCAGCAATCAGTTTGTAATCGGTGTAATGTGTTGTAGCTTCAACGATTGCACGAGCGAATTTCTCAGGGCTATCGGATTTGAAAATACCTGATCCTACAAACACACCGTCTGCTCCCAGGTGCATCATTAATGCTGCGTCCGCCGGAGTAGCTACACCGCCTGCTGCAAAGTTAACGACAGGAAGTTTTCCATTTTCATGAACTTCGCGAAGCAACTCATAAGCTACACCCAGATTTTTGGCTTCAGCGTACAGCTCGTCCTTGGACATGTTTTGCACTTTACGGAGCTGGCTGTTAATCAGACGCATATGACGAACTGCCTCAACAATGTTGCCCGTTCCAGGCTCACCTTTTGTACGAATCATCGATGCACCCTCACCAATCCGGCGAAGAGCTTCTCCCAAATCTTTGGCTCCACATACAAATGGTACAGTAAACTCATGTTTATCGATATGGAACACTTCGTCTGCAGGAGTAAGAACTTCACTTTCATCGAGATAGTCCACACCTAGGGATTCAAGCACTTTGGCTTCTATGTAATGACCGATACGTGCCTTAGCCATAACTGGAATAGAAACAACCTTCATAACCTCTTCAACGATGGTTGGATCTGCCATACGAGCTACACCGCCAGCTGCGCGAATATCGGAAGGTACCCGTTCAAGAGCCATAACAGCTGTTGCCCCTGCCGCCTCAGCGATTTTAGCTTGCTCTGCATTCATAACGTCCATGATGACGCCACCTTTTTGCATTTCAGCCATTCCTCTTTTTACACGATCTGTACCTGTTTGCATGATTGTATTCCTCCTAAGTAACTTTTGGGTGGTTTTCAATAAAGGCATCGCTCTAATCTATGATTTAGTATAGAATGAGAATGGTCATATAAAAAGATCCAATAATTTTGATTTTTATTGTACCACTTTAATGATAACTCTGGAGGTCCTATGCAATTTCATGTAGCTTACAGTTCATATTTGAACCGAAAATATACCAAGATGAAGGCTCTCTATCATGCCATTCGTGATGCAATTCATGAAGGTAATCTTATACATGGCGAGAAATTACCCTCTACAAGAGAGTTAGCTGCGACGTATCACATTTCCAGAGGAACCGTGAATCAGGTCTATGATACGTTGACTGCGCAAGGTTACATTCATTCAGAGCATGGAAGAGGAACCTTTGTTGCTTACCAGTTGGATTTGAACAATAATGCGTCCACCGAGAAAGCTTGTACGCATCACTTATCCGCCTGGGGGAATCGTATTCAGCAGTTTGAACAGCCGTCGATTCAAAGAAATACACCAGCCAATGCTCATACACATGATTCCAGAATGAATAGCGACGAAGTGATCGACTTTAGCAAATATCAACCTGATTTCTCCAAGTTTCCTTACGATGAATGGAATAATCGATTGTATGCAGAGATAAGGCAGCGTGAGCATCACCTGAAAACAACCTCTGCCATGGTTAGTTCAACCGGGGATCCAAAATTGAGAGAAGCCATTGCTGCCTATCTTCGGAGGATGCGGGGCATTCAAGTCGATCCGGATCATATTGCAGTAACTGCAGGCTCCATGCAAGCTATAGCTTTACTCACTCAATTACTTGCAGATCCTGGGGATTATGTCGTGACAGAGAGTCCTTGTTATGTCGGGATTTCTAAAGCCATATTGGCTGCGGGTGCAAAGTTGATTGAAGCTAACCTCGATGGTCAGGGCGTTGTACCCCAAGACTGGGAAGCACGTATGTTGTTTGTCACGCCGTCACGACAATTTCCTACTGGTGAAATGCTCAGCCTGGAACGCAGACAAACCCTGCTGGACTGGGCACAGCGAAATGATGCCATGATTGTTGAGGATGATTATGATAGTGAATTCCGATATCGCGGAATGCATGTTGAACCACTGAAAACACTTGATAAAGCAGGACGCGTAATCTACCTGGGCAGCTTCACAAAAACCTTGCCTTTAGAAGTACGACTTGGTTATGTGGTTCTTCCCCCAACCTTGGCTGATACTTTTAGAAAGGCACAGGCATTATACGAGCCAAGACCTGTCAATCTGATCGAACAACGGGCATTAGCTGCATTCATGACAAGTGGTCAATATGAGCGTCACCTGCGCAGAATGAATCGATTATACAGTCGCAAATTCCATCTGTTACTCAAACTTTTGAACAAGCAACTCTCTACATGGTTTGATTGGGTGGAGAATGAAGCGGGTCTCCACGTGTTTGGCTGGTGGCGAGGTAATGTGTCCACTTATGAGGCCTTTCGGGAATCAGCTCGGTCACAAGGTGTGGTATACTCAGAAGTCAGCAGTTCAACGGCTGTTGGTATGAAGTATGGTATCTATTTATCTTTTGCACATTTGTCAGATGAACAATTACAGGAAGGCGTATCCAGATTAAAAAATGCCGTTACAACTGCATTGTGAGGTAAATCGTCTCCAAAATGTAGTACAAGAAGATCATCATTCGGAAGAGGGGCGATCGTTATGAATTGGTTAAATGAACTTTATAAAATAAATAAGCAAGAACCGGACAAGGAAATCGAACGTTCTTTGGTGAACGCCATCTTCCGAATTTATGACCGGTTCCCCCGAATCGGCCTTAGAGAACGAATCGGACAACAAGAAATGTCCCTCGATATCGCCGATGCTTATATCCATGGGCATAACGCCATGATTGAAGCTGGTGTCGGAATCGGTAAGTCTTTTGCGTACCTGATCCCAAGTCTGCTCACGAATCAAATGTCTCAGAAACCAGTCATTATAGCTACATCCTCCATTCAGCTCTCGGAACAGATACATAAAGATTTAAGGATCATTGGTAGTCGGTTGGGATTCTCAACGGTTCGATCCGTGGTGGGGAAAGGCATGGGTCAGTACGCCTGTCGAAGTAGAGCAGCGGAATGGATCAATCTTGATGATGCAAACTCCTCCGTATCTACCCTCGCACAGCGCATATTAGATTATGAAATTGATGAAAGAGCCGATATTAAAGCTGGAGTTAGTGATGCCGAATGGTCCCACGTTTCCGTGAATGATTGCAAATTTGAACGTTGTCATCATAAAACTGCATGTTTGTTTTACGATATGAGAGCGAAATTAAATGCAAAGGCTCACGAGATTGATTTTATTATCGTGAACCAGGACTTGCTCATACGGGATTTGATGAAGAAAAAAGAAGGAACCAAGAGCATCATCTCAGAACAGCCTGCTCTGATCGTCATTGATGAAGCGCATAATCTGGAAGCAAAAGTTCGGGATGCCAGAACACTTGAGTTCACTTATCGTGGAATTTGCCGCATTCTGGATACCACGGTGCAGCTTCTAACGAAGCAGTCCGGGGATAAAAGTCTCTTCTCACAATCCAATTTTATAAAAAAATGTGCCCAGCGTATATTCCAACAGGTAAATGCGGATCTGCTCCACCATGCCAAGCAGGATAACGACCGAATCAAAGTGTCGGAAATCAAAGGAATACCGTTAAACCAAGTCTTAAACGATTTAAAAGATCTCAGCCTACGCCTTTCCATTTTGACCTCTCGCCACGAACGGGAAATAGATGACGCTTTTGAAGCCATCAACGGGCTTATTACCCTCATTCGTGTCTTATCTGAAATGGAGGACAACTATCTTTTATGGGCAAGCAGTCCCCTTGGAGTACCCACAATCAGCATCTGTCCCAAAGATATAAGCCAATTTCTGAAATACGCTTTATTTAATGGCAAGGTACCTGTAATCCTAACATCAGCAACGCTGTGCCAAGGCGGGGATACGCTGGAGGAACAATATTCTTATATGACGCACTCCCTTGGTTATAAGGGAGATTTCCTAGAGCGCCAACCCTCCCCTTTTGACTACACTAACCACGCCATGATGTATATTTCGAACAAAGTTCCCTATTACCACCATGAGCAGCGCGAAAACTATCTTGAAGCAGCTTATAAGGAATTGGTTCAACTCTGTAATCTAACTCAAGGAAGAACAATCGTCCTGTTTTCAGCAAAAGAAGACATGAAGTACATTCACAAAAAGTTGATCTCAAGGGCTAATGAATACACATGGGCAGTCCATGTTCAGAAAGAGGGTTCATCACAGGACAGTGTCATCGCCGAATTCAGGAAAAGCAAAGGTGTACTGCTGGGTACCGGTGTATTCTGGGAAGGTGTGAATATCGAGGGGTCTGACCTGTCGCAGGTCATTATTTTCCGGCTGCCCTTCCCTGTTCCATCGGATCCTGTTTATGAATATAAGTCATCTGTAACGGAGAATCCGTTTATGGAGGTGTTTGTACCGGACATGCTTCTTCGGTTGCGGCAAGGAACGGGACGCTTGATTCGTAGTGAAACCGACCTTGGCATACTCAGCATACTTGACTCCCGTCTCAGCGAAGCGGCTAAAAAAAGTTACCGGGAACAGGTGCTGGACACGTTGCCGTTCAAAAAAGTGACGGAGGATTTTGCGGTTTTGGAGAAATTTGTGCAAAATAAAAGGATACAACGTACGGATTAGAAGTGGTACACCCAAACGCTATAAGACTGTTCCAATTACATGAAGCAGCCCTTCCACCTATCAAGCGGAAGGGCCAATTTCGATGCTGGTAGTAAGATTTATGCTACAATATATTCCAGATCTACGAACCCCAAAGGAGGTATTACCATGGTTGAAAGACCAAATACAGATGAATATGCAGCTTATTATGACGGGTATATCCGGCTTGTTCCTGAAGGAAACATCATTGAAATGTTGGAGCAGCAGGCCCACATCGTACAAAATTTGCTTTCTTCATTAACAGAAGAGCAAGCAAATTATCGTTACGCCGAAGGCAAATGGAGTGTGAAAGAGGTCATCGGACACCTTTTGGATAATGAACGCATCATGAGCAGCCGATTGCTTCGCATCGCCAGAGGTGACCAAGCGAATCATCCCGGCTACGATCAGGACGTGCTTATGCAGACCCACCCTTTCGATTCGTATAACCTGGCCGATTTGAGCGAAGAATATGCCGTCACACGTCGCTCAACCATTCTTATGCTTCGTCGCCTCACCCCGGAAGCATGGCTCTGTAGAGGGATCGTGAGTGATAATCCTGCTTCAGCTCGATCGATTGCATTTGTTATGGCAGGACATGAGCTCCACCATTGTTCAGTACTTCGCGATCGTTATTCGTTGGATTTGAAATTATAAAATTCATTCAAAAAGACTTTGAACCTGCATTCGCTGTAGGAACAAAGTCTTTTCTCATCAGTCGTTTTATCGTTCAAATTATCGTTCAAAATGAATCAGATGTGCGTCCTCTCGCAAAGATAACGTGGAATACTCATGTAGAATCGGAATGTCCCCATTGAATTCAATGGGTAGGACCACATAGCTGGATTGAAAGTAATCCGACCCGTTCCAGCGATCTGCAAAATACAGGTACTCCTCAGCGGATCGTTTCAGCACAAACGCTGGTTGCGTTTGAAACGTCGTTTCATCGCCAAAATCGCTTAGCATCCCCCACGAACCATCCATCGTATCAGCCATCGCGTATTTCCCTTGATTGGGAGCCCAGCCCGTGCAAAATGAGGTCACCATATAATACTTCCCTTTTCGTTTGAAGACAGCTGGTGCCTCCCGATATTCCCCTTGCCACAGCTTTCCGACAAGACTTTCGACATTAAGGTAATCCTCCTGCAGACGATAGATGTGCAGGTCCGCATTGTCTCTGGCAGCCGAAATAAAATATGCCTTCCCGTCATCGTCCTGAAAGAGTGTGCAGTCACGCGACATATACCCGTAGGGATTAAAGCTGCCATGATACACGAAATGACTATCCGGAGAATCCGATGTGGCAATGGCGCATGCGGCATCGTTGTAATTGTTACCATTCTCATAGTGAGCCCAGAGTACAAACTTTTTGGTCACCGCGTTGAACAGCACTTTAGGTCGTTCGAGATTTACCTTTCCACCTTTGTCGTTCACTAATGACAGATTTGTCCGAACTCGAATGGGTGCAGCTGGCGTAGAGGTGGTCAAAATATGATTTCGAAACTCCCAGTTGAATAGATCTTTGGAACGGTAACAACTCACATATATATCGTCTCTCCGATCTTCGCCATACCAGTAATAATAGTCGTCATGGAATAACATATGTCCACCATGAGCATGGATTGGATTACCGCTTGAATCATTCCAGATGCCACCATTGGTTAATTGATTATTCACACCGTTACCTCTCTTCTTTTAGGAACATCGTTAATTGGTCTCCGATCCAAATACCTTCACTTCCCAAAGTCTTGGCGTGTACCAATTGTTAGGGTTGTTATGAAGTGCCGCATTTTGCATATTAATTCGTACATATCTGGCAGCAGTGCTTGATATAGTATCTGATGTGAAACCGTAAGATGTATTATTGGTTCGATCCAAAGCCACGGTCCAGTTTACATTATCCGTACTGGTCTCGATTTTGTATTTATAAAAACCTTCGGAGCCTTTTTGCATCCACCAGGAGATTTGCACATTATTCAATTGTTGAACAGAGCCGAGGTCGACTTTCCACCAATGTGGCCAGGAACTGCCTGTGCCGACCCATTCGGTTTGGTAGTTACCATCATTAGCATAATTTTCCGGGTTCGTTCCAGTAGCCGTTTGGGCTGTTGCCGGTTTACCTTGTGACAGCAGTTTTCCATTCTGAACGGGAACGACAACATCATCACTTGTGTTGTACAGGACTTGATCAAAATAATCATAAAATGCGTAACCATCGGAGAACCAAACGGGAAGCAGTCGTTCCTCCGTTGTTCCATTTTGCGTGCCTGCCCAGCCAAACATCCAGCGATATGCAACCATAACCACGTTGTTACCCGTATCTGGCTTCACCCGCATGACGGAACCCGACTGCGCCGAGAAGGTTGACGTGTTACCAATCGTCCGTAATTCAGACCAATCTCCGTCTATGCTTGTTGCTGAAGAATACAAGGGTATGCTCGGATACCAGCCTGCCGCTTGGGAAGAGAACAAATAATAAATGCCATCTTTTTTGATCATCTTGGGCAGTTCCCTGTGTTGACTTTGATAAATAACAGAAACTTGATGATCCACATCCAGCCAATCAGAAGTCAATTTATACAAAATCGTGTCCGAATTATTATTGGCCGTAGAGATCAGATACGCCGAATCATCATCATCTTTGAAAATGGAGATATCCCGGGATTGGTTCCCTTCCGGCCGAAAGCTTTTGTGAAATGTAAAGTCTTCTCCAGGCGTGGCTGAAGCCACCGATACTCTGGCAAGCGTGTAGTCTGTACTGTTTTCATAGTGAGCCCAAAAAACAAACTTGTTCGTTGGCGCATGGTAGAGGATATTGATCCCCTCAAATTTTGAATTCGCCAGATCTGGATGATCCGTGTAGGACAGGACCACTTTGTCGTTACCGTATGTGATGTCATCCGTTGATGTCTGTTGAATCATTTCGCCAAAACCGCCTGATGACTTTTGCACGAAATTAAATCTGTAGTAGGTGCCTCCAACTTTAAGTTCATTCGGGAGCATAAGCGTTGATTGCGTTGTGTTATCAAAAGTCGTGAGGTTCTCTGGAAGGCTGTATGGGATATATTCTGTTGAGACAGCGGAGGTAATTAAGGAAGTTCCGGCATATGCCTTTACTTGGTATTTGTACGTGCTACCTATGTTGAGGTCATAATCGTCCGTCGTTATACCGGTTAGGGTCTGTAATAACGTATAAGGCAAATTGTTCTCAGATCTGTACAACTCGTATGCTGTAGCTCCCGTTACAGGTGCCCAATGGATTTTGGCGTTGGATACTTCGGATTCGTTCTTCAATACAAACAGTGTTGCAGCGATCTTGGTCTCTTCACCAGCAGCGTGAATAGTTTGAGCTGAGGACGATAAATGAACTGTTAACAACATCAATGCAATGACGATAGCCATCCACGATTTACCTTTGATCATGTCTCATCATCTCCTTTTTTAGAAGACCAACCTTCCTGTTGCCGGAAGGCTGGTTCAGGTGAAACTAGACTTTATTTCAAATTCATCAGTGTCATTACATCCGTCTCACTGGCTTGGTTGTACCATTCGTTAACTTCTTCGATCACGGTGTCTCCGCCTTTTTCATGCCACTGTTTCACAAAGGTATCAAATGCTTCAAGCGGCTCATTACCATATATGATTTTGGTAAACGTCTCTTGTTCCATGGTGGTCAACTGTTCCCACACATTTTGCATCGTTGGCGTTGGTGGGCCGTTAAACTCATTTGGCAGTAAAACATCTCTGTTTTCATACGAAATCCGGTATCCGTCCTGCGTTGTTTGATCCTTCGAGGCGCTCTGAATGAGGACACCCGTGTCGGCTTTAACTCCATTCGCCAGATCGTAGTAGGATTGGCCGGGACCATCAACACTCGGTGTATTTTTGGTAAATGCCATTTTTCCAACGCCTTGCACGGCTTCTAATGGCTTATTGAATTTCGTTGGATCAAAAGTGACTTCATCGTTAACGATATCGTAATCGTATCCTTGAGCGTAGCCGTATTTGAACTCTCCCGTGCTGAACGCTGCGTCGTACATTTTATCGTAGTACAGGAAGAAAGCTTCCATGTTCTGAAAGTCCTTGTTAAACATGAACACACCGTCGTTCAACTGGGCGGATTGGTAGGTCTTATCACCGTTCACGCCTTGAATGGTCGGATAAGCACTAATTTTTGCACCATCCACATTTTTCTCTACGTCCTTCACACTGTCGTACAGCCAAGGACGACCAATGATGATACCAGCTTTCCCCTCCGTAAAATCAGACAGTGCATCCCAGGCCCCTTGGGTGGCCAGTTCTTTGTTCAAGTACCCTTTTGCATACCAATCACGTAACTTGGCCAGTGCCTCTTTGTTGCCAGGAGCCACAGATCCATAGGTGAGTTTGCCGTTGTCGTTATGCCATTGTCTTGGAAGGTGCTTGCCCGTGTATGCGCTGAAAATCATGACCGGGTCGCTAACCCAGCCCGTATTGTAGGAATCTTTACCTGAAAAAGTAAAGCCGTATGTGTCTTTCTTCCCGTTCCCATCCGGGTCCTCATTGGTGAACGCCGCGATGACTTGCTCAAACTCTTCAATCGTTGTTGGCGCTTCCAAATCCAATCTGTCCAACCAATCCTGGCGGATCAACATGACTTCGCCTTCCGTCAGATTCGGTGCGATCGCCATCCCGTAGACCTTGCCCTCCCTAACCACTGGATTGAAGGTTGTTGGGTATTGTTTGTATATGTCTTTAATCCGGTCAGGCATGTAAGTTGAGATGTCTTCTGTAATCTCCTTGACCTGTCCCGAATCGATCAGATCATTGACCAGCATGGTGTCATAGACAGGCAGAACGTCTGGTAGTTTCTCTGAACCCGTCAGTGCCAGCCGCAGCTTGGTATTATATTGTGAAGCGTCACCTCCCAGCAGGGTGGTTTGTATTTTGATACCCAGATTTTGTTCGCCCCAGCGGGTCAATACATTGTCATTCAACGTCTCACCGTTGATGTACTTTCCAGCATTTTCATCCTGTTGTTTGGCGATGGTGATCGTAAACGGTGGATCATATTTTCCGTCCTTAAGCACCGATGCCGGTGCGGTCTCGGAAGCACTCTCCCCTTTGCTACAACCAGCCACAAGAATAGCCGACAGCATAACCATACTTACCATTTTCCATAAATTAGTTCTTTTCTTCATGGAAAGATGCCCCCTTCACTCATACTCAATTTGTTTTCTATATAAGTTCAACTAATTGCATATTACACTGGCACTCCGATGACAGAACAACCTTCCGATCGCTGTTATTCCCAGAATTTTTGATTCACTTTTACAAAGGTGAAATTCTGGTAATAGCGTATGCTTCCGATGCAGCTTTCTTTCAGAAAGCTTTTAGGCGAACGCTCCGCTTCTTCAGGTCTCTTCTGTCCTCTCCGTTATCGTGTAAATTTTAGTTGAACTTATATAGCGATCCAATTTTTCGTCATCCTAACTATTCTTTTACGGCTCCTAGTACAATACCCTTCACGAAATATCGTTGTAAAAAAGGATAGACCAAAATGATCGGCAGCGTACTGACAAAAATTTGCGCTGCCTTAATGCTCTGTTCAGACATGGCTGCCACTTCAGACTGGCTCATCGCCATATTCTGCATATTGCTCTGCACAACAACGGTCTGTAAGAACGAAGCCAGCGGATACTTACTTGCATCCGACATGTACAATATCCCGTCAAACCAGGAGTTCCAGTGCCCCACCATAATGAACAAGGATACGGTCGCTATGCCAGGCAGAGATAATGGTAAATATATTTTGCTGAGAATTACGAAAAAGGAAGCTCCGTCAATGAAAGCTGCTTCTTCCAAGGCTTTGGGAATCGTTTTGAAAAAATTGACGAGAAGAATCAGATTATAAGCACCAAAAGCGCCCGGTAACACAAGAGCCCAGATGGTATCCTTTAATCCAAGGGCTGTGATCAATATGTAAGAAGGTATCAATCCCCCCGAGAAGAGCATGGTAAAGATAAAAAACCACATGAGCACGTTGCGTCCCCGGAATTCCTTGGACAGGGCATATCCTGCACAGGTAAGAATAAACATGCTGATGGTTGTACCCAATACGGTTCGAGTGATGGATGTCAGCATGGCACCGTTGAAATTAGAATTGTTGAACGTTTTGATATAGGCATCCACATTGAACCCGACCGGCCAAAATGAAACCATATTACCGCTAATGGCCGCTTTGCTGCTGAGCGATTGTGCCAATAGATGAAGTAGTGGAAGAAAACACGCCAGACCCGCCAGTATCATGAACGCGTAATTAAAATATGAGAATACTCTATAACCTGTCGTCTTATGGTACATGATTCATCTCCCTCCTTGTTAGAATATTTTGTAATTGGCATACTTATAGGCCAGCCTGTAAGACATAACGATCAAGATCAAGCTAATCCCCGATTTGAACAGTCCTACAGCGGTTCCGAAGCCGTATTGCCCGTTTAACAAGGATGAACGGTAGACATAGGTGTCAATGATATCTCCCGTACTGTAGACTAGCGGATTGTACAGATTGAAAACCTGATCAAAGCCCGCGTCCAGAATATTGCCCAGACTCAGCGTAGAAATGACGATAATCATAGGCAACATGCTAGGCAAGGTGACGTATCGAATTTGCTGCCGGCGTGTGGCACCATCAATCTCGGCCGCTTCGTAATAAGAAGGATTAATTCCCGCAATGGTCGCCAGATAAACAATCATGCCAAAGCCAAAGCTCTTCCACACATCACTGACCACAACCGTGAACCGAAACAGATCAGGATCACCCAAGAAGTAAATGGGATCGTTGCCGAAAACCCTTGTTAAGATGTGGTTGATTCCCCCGTCTAATCCGAGAATGTCGATCATTAACCCCGCGACCGTGACCCAGGACAAGAAATGCGGCAGATACACCAGAGTCTGTACACTTTTCTTAATGCCCATATTTCGGATCTCACTCAGCAGGATAGCCATGACGATCGGAACGATGATACCAACGATAATTTTAGAAACAGCGATAATTAACGTATTAACAATCGCTTGTGTGGCTTCTTTGTACTGGAAAATTCGTTCGAAATTATCTAACCCGATCCACCGTGAACCTGTGATGCCCAGCCATGGTTTGTAGTCCTGGAATGCCATGAGCAAACCTACCATCGGGCCATAAGAAAAGATGCAGACAAACACAAATGCGGGAATACACAGTACGTACAAAGGCCAGCTTTTCTTGATTTCCTTTTTGAATGAAGTTCGGCGGGGAATCTTTGGTTGTGTTTTTTTTGCAGATCCGACGGGCACAGTCTCGTTAATGTTGCATACCTCCTCTATGTTGGCTCTTCGAAAGTAATCCTCGCAATTAAGCTTAACAAAAGCGCTCTCACTCCAAAATGCCAAAATTTCAAGATCATCACCTCATCCTGAATCAATTTTAAAACGCTTTCATTTATAGCAGATGCTGCCCTTC
The DNA here is from genome assembly GCF_057334655.1 of Paenibacillus sp. AGC31. Taxonomy (NCBI): domain Bacteria; kingdom Bacillati; phylum Bacillota; class Bacilli; order Caryophanales; family Paenibacillaceae; genus Paenibacillus; species Paenibacillus sp. AGC31. The sequence goes on along the minus strand of NZ_JBHFJH010000045.1, from coordinate 173,239 downwards.
CGCTTTTCGAAGGTTTGGCTTATATTAAAGTTAATCCGATATGGATTTTTAAACTTCTGCGTTTGCGATATGAAAGGAAACACATATGATCAGAAAAATGTATATGAAGCGATTTATCTATTTCTTTGTTTTTTTTCTGCTGCTGACGTTAAGTTTGTTTTTCGTAATGAACCGATTGAGCTCCAAGACACTTGAAGAAAATCTAATAGGTGCTTCCAAAAACCAGCTTGATTATGTGAAAGGCATTCTGGACGGGATTATATACGAGGCTAATATGTACGGGGTTCAGTATGCGGCAGACAGTGATGTCCGGTTTTATCAGAGGCATGTTATCGAGCTGAGCAATTACGATTCCCAAATGAAGAAAAACGATATCGTTGATCGCTTGCGGCAAACGCTCCTATCCAGTCGATCGATTGAATCAATCGGCATTTATTGGAAGTCTGAAGAAACATTTCTGTCCACCAACAGTACGCCGGAGACGAGACTTCCGTTCAAGGATGTTAATCAACGGGGATGGCAAATCGTCGGCAATAGCTTGTATTACTTTGCCCTCTACCCTTACATCCAAAAATCCGGACAAAATGAACCGACTCAGTACGTGGTTGGTGTAAAGCTGAATACCGATTATTTGAAAAATCTGCTGAAAAAGGCTGTGAACAACGACAGCTCAAACGCTTTTTTTTGGTTTAATTCCCATCAGTTATGGAGTGAGAAAGAAGTCGATAACGATCTGTTGAAAGCGGTTACTGAAATACTTTATCCACAGCCGGAGATCACTTTGAAATATGATTATCACACCAATTCAGACGACTATTATGTTCTTTCCCGATATATTGAATCAATCGACGCCTACCTGATTACATATACACAGACGAATGATTTTCTACAACCGATTGACCGCAACCGTAAAGTTTTTTTTGCCAGCATTTTAGCCGTTTTCACGCTTGGTCTGGTTGTGATCTTTACGTTTTACCGGAACTATTACCGTAATATTCGTTTGTTGGAGCGGAAGTTTTCACAGGTCGAACAAGGCAATCATAATACTCGTATTACCGAAAATACGGATAGAGAGTTTTACAGCCTGTTCAGAAGTTTTAATCATATGGTTACCGAGATCCAGGATCTGTTCGTATCCTTGAAGACTGAAACGGAACTAAGACGAAGTGCGGAACTTCAACAACTCCAGGCTCAGATCAATCCTCATTTTTTGTACAACAGTTTGTTTTTCATTATGTCGGTGGCTCAATTTTCACCTGATTCTGTCATGCGCATGAGCAAACATCTAGCTGAATATTATCGTTATTTAACCAAGTTGGACCGGCATGAAGTCACGCTGGAAAGCGAGCTTCAGTTTGCGGAACATTTCCTGATTATTATGGCTCTTAGCAAAAAAATGGAGTACAGCATTGATCTGCCGCCAGAACTGTCCTCCCTTCCCCTCATGCCGCTGATCATCCAGCCAGTGGTTGAAAATGCGATTCAACATGGAATTGAAGGACAACAAGGTGCCCGTCGGGTGACGATTGATGTAAAACAGACAGAGACTGCGATAACGATCAAGGTCTCCGATGACGGCAAAGGTCTTTCACTGGATGATATCCGCAGCCTGGAGGCTCGGCTTGAGAGTGATACCCCGCCTGAAGGAATTAAAGGCGTAGGTCTCTGGAATGTAAATCAACGTCTGAAAAATACGTACGGCGAACGTAGCGGGTTACATTTTACTACTAATGATTGGGGCGGCTTGTCCGTCCTGTTGCTCATCAGCATTCCCGAGGTGAAAGGAGATAACTAATGCGATTATTAATTGTGGATGACGGACATTATGTCGTTGAATATATGAAGCATTTACTCGATTGGAACACCTTTGGCATTGATCAGATCGAGACGATGACCAATTCGATTGAAGCTCGAGACATGTTGACTCAAAATCATATCGATATTCTAATCACTGACATCCGAATGCCTGAGGTGTCGGGTATTGATCTGCTTCAACATATCCACCAACATAACTTGCCAACCAAAGTGATCATCCTTTCCGGCTACTCTGAGTTCGAATACGCGCAACAAGGAATCCGTTTAGGTGCGCTCGACTATTTACTCAAACCTGTAGACAAAGATGATGTGGAGAAAGCCATGTCCAAAGCCATCAACCATATTACAAAGACACGGCCCTCTCAATCTGTCGCATGGGAGAAATTCAATGGCTTGGGGTATCTACTTTCACTTCTTGGTCATAACGAGACATTAAGGAAGGATTATGATGCGTATACTGAATTTTTAGGGGAACGCCGTTTTTGCTGCTTCAAGCTGGAGGGTTTCACACAGGAACATGAGATTGCTATAAAACATGCTGTCAGAGACAAACTGGATCGTCTCGTTTGGAATGCGGGAACGGGACTGTTCGGTCTTGTTCCGGAAGAAGCTGCTGCAGAACTGACCATCAAACTGGAGCAATCGGTCGTGTCTCCTCCATTTCTGTTGACTGATCGAAATGCGATCCGACAGATGTTCTACAGATTCTTCCTTAATGAGGACGTACACTCAGAAGACTTCAGCGGGATATTCAACCATTCTCCGTCATGCGGTGATTGGGAGTCGGCCGGAAATATCATTAAAAAATATGATCAAATCCATCTCCATAAACAAAAAATAATCTTTCTCATGGAGACCATTCTATATGTATATCTGACGGACAAGGATCGCGATCCCTCTGAAACCGTGGAGTGGATATTCAACCAGTTACGACATCCTGATGAACTATCCTCAACTCTCATGGATCGGGTCAGTCAAATCAGAAACAACAAACAGATGTCCATTCAAACCATCGTTGACAAAGTACAAACGTATATCGAAGAGCATCTGTCACATGGCCTTAGCCTGGATGAACTGGGGAAAGTTGCACATCTCCATCCCGTCTACTTTTCCAAACTGTTTAAACAGGAGACAGGAGAAAATGTGTCAAACTACATTTCCAGGAAGAGGTTGGAGAAGGCTTCTCAATTGCTTCAAGATTCGGAACTCCGTGTAGCCGATATAGCCCAGATGGTTGGTTACCGAAAAAATCAATATTTTATCCAGTTGTTCAAAGTGGAATATGGAGTTACGCCCTACCAGTACCGGAGAAATATGATCCATCAATGAGAGCGAATAAATAACTTCATCAAATTGATATAAATCGGGTTGACCATGTAGCCATTTGGACTTACGGAATATCTCTTACCCGTATCCAATCGTCGTATTTGTTCCATTTCCTTCTCATTCAACTCAAAGTCGAATATTTCGTTATTCTCTTTTATCCTTTGAGGATTCGATGATTTGGGGATGACAATAATTCCGCGTTGCAGATGCCAGCGCAAAATGACTTGCGCAACCGACTTCTGATGGCAAAGGGCAATTGCCGCTAGCTCCGGATGCTCCAACAGCGCTTTGCTTCCCTGTCCCAACGGTCCCCAAGCCTCATGCAGAATCCGATGCCGAACCATATAATCATGCAATTCATGTTGCGGAAATTCCGGATGGGTCTCGATCTGATTTACCATCGGCGAAATCCGGGAATGCTTCTTCAGATACTCCAGATGCCGGATCTCGAAATTGGCTACACCTATAACTTTGATTTTACCTGCGTCGTATAACTCTTCCATCGCCTTCCAGGCATTCACGTATTGAGGACCGGCAAAATGAATCAAATACATATCGAGATATGTCACCTTCAGCTTCTGGCAAGTCTGCTCGAACGCCTTTTTCGTCGCGCTGTACCCCAGGTCTGTCGTCCATACCTTGGAGGTAATGAAGAACTCCTCCCTGGGAATGCCGCTGTTTTGGATGACTCGACCTAACACCGCTTCATTACCGTAAATTTTGGCCGTATCGAAATGGCGATAACCCATTCGAATAGCCTCCTCGACAGTCCTCTCGAAGGTCCCCCCGTCTTTGATCTTATATAGGCCGAACCCGAGTTGAGGAATGCCCACTCCGTTTGCCGCTGCGACTGTCTGATTCATTCGCAACTCCCCCTCCCCGTGTTTCCTATTTGTTGTTCCGATGCTTGTTCTTCGCATTGGGCTAGCAACTTTTCTATCTCGTTCACCAGGTTTTTCAACAATTTCAACTTGCTACCGGAGTCAAGGCTGTAATAGTTGAGAGTTCCTTCTTTACGAACACTTATTATCTGTGATTCTTTCAATATTTTCAGATGATGTGATACGGTCGGTCGGGAGAGGTGAGTCTTCATCCTGATCTCTCCTACGCGCATGCCGGGTTTTTGTGGCCCTTGAATTAAGGCTATGAGGATGGCTTGCCGGGTTTCGTCTCCGATCGCATTCAACACTTTCTGATTGTTCTTAAATTCGATAGCAATCGTGGTCGCAAGTTCCTGATCCAGGTGAATCATCCCCTTCCATTTAATCGTTTAATTCTTTTGTAGATACAGCCTATCACAATCTCGGATTCGGCTGTACATCGGGAAAGAAATTCAAGAACCTATTTTTCCCATGTCTTAAGAATACATTAGCAAAAGAAGAAGCCACCCCTGATGAATGGAGTGGCTTCTATTAATGGTTGTTATTTTTTAAAAAGGCGTTAAAATTCCAATCAGTTGTTGAAGTAATGAGACTGTTTAAGGTCGGGAATCAGTGCAGGTTGCACTGGCCGCCATCCCATAAGTTCCTGTGTTGCAACGCTTGATCTTGGGAGATCGAGCGCTGCGAGTGTGCTGAGAAAGCCAAAATGGGCATCTGCCTCTTCGCGTGAAATACTGACTACAGGTACGTTCAGCTGCTCACCAATAGCACTCGCGATGTCGCAAAATGGCACTCCTTCATCTGCGACCCCATCTAGTCGTGAACCAGCAGGTGCCTTTTCTAACGCTAGGCAATATAGATGCGCGGCGTCAAGGCGATGTACAGCCGGCCAACGGTTGTTCCCCTCTTCCACATAGGCTGAGAAGCCCTTAGTCTTGGCAATATTGATCAGACTCGGCACAAATCCTGTGTCACCCTCACCGTGTACCGATGGACAAAGCTCTACAATCGATGTACGCACTCCACGCCCTGCCAGCGCTAACACCATGTTCTCCGTTGCCACTCCATTCACATGCGTGGTGATTACGAACGGCTTGCCCGATCCTTCAAGTGCCGCCCCCATCGCTTCTACGGCATGCAGATCTGTTGTGAGTGCTCCAGCGAAGTTCGAGAAGTCGTGATGGAATGCCAGATGAATGACGCCATCCGCAGCAGCTGCACCACTACGGAGGCTGTCAAGATCGTTGATGTCACCGCGGTGTACTTCGGCCCCGGACTCTTCTAGTTTCGCAGCACTACTGTCTGAACGCACGAGACCGATGACCTGATGCCCCCTTTCAATAAGTTCACGGGTGACAGCGGAACCAATGTAGCCTGTTGCTCCTGTTACGAAAACGCGCATCATGAAATCCTCCTTAAGTTGCTCACCCTCATTGTATAACTATGATCACCAAGCAATGGGTCCATCCTCATCTGAGAATGTTCCTGTTGGACCACCAGCTCCAATCATCGCCAGCCGGACCGCTTCACGAGCCCCTTGTTTAACACTACGAGTACCAGCAAAATTATTAAGCGCAGTTGATGTGAAGCCTGGACATGCCGCATTGACCTTGATGTTTGTTGGTTCAAGCGCAAATGCAAAGGCAAGTGTCACCGCATGAACAGCCGATTTGGATGCCGAATAGGCACCAAACATCGCACGATGCGAGTTTTCCGGAATAGAGTTCCAGCTAAGGGAGCCGCCGGTACTGCCTATGTTGACGATACGTGCTGCCGGGGCCTCCCGCAAAAGTGGCAACATCGCCTGCGTGACAGCAATAACACCAAAAACATTAGTCTCATAAACTGTACGAATATCTTCAAGCGAAGCAACGGTCAAAAGACCACTCGCTGCTCCACCGTTCGGAAATGGTTCACCCGATCTGCCTGCGTGCGAGATCCCCGCATTGTTCACGAGTACATCGAGACGACCAAATTCGTTCCGAATACGTTCTGCAGCAGCAGCGATGGAGGTTTCATCTGTAACGTCGAGCTGGAGAGCGTGTGAATTCAAACCGATGCTTTTTGAGGCAGTTTCTCCATTCTCGAGGCTGCGAGATCCAACGAGCACGGTGAAGCCGTGTTCCGTAAGATCCTTCGCAATTTGAAGGCCGATACCTTTATTAGCCCCAGTGACCAGAGCAACGGGTTTATTTTGCATAGTTATAATCACCTTTTTTTGTGATTGGTGGGTTCATATGAATCAAGTTGACGCGTCAACCTTGGATCAAATTTAGCACATTGAAGTTGACACGTCAACCATGTTATTATGCTCCTATGGATAAAAATGAACTTAACGAAGAAGAAATGCGAATATGGCATATGTGGAAAGGTTCCTTTCAGACCATCTTCGGTCGCATCGTCAAAGATATGGCCGATCACTCAGGATTGTCAGAGGGTGATTTTGGAGTATTGGACCGATTAGTCCTTTTTGGGGACGGTAGCCTTCGCCAACAGGAATTAGCTGACTCTATGGACTGGGATAAAAGTCGGTTATCTCATCATCTGAAGCGTATGGAAAAACGTGGACTCGTGATGAAAAAACCATTAGACAACGATCGTGGAGTACAAGTCAGTATCACTTCTTCTGGAAAATCAATGTTAGATGATGCCCGTCCCTTCCTCTCCAAGGCAATACGCAAACATTTTTTTGAACAATTAACCGAACAAGATATCGAGTTGATTATTAAACTGGCGGAAAGGACAAACTCAAGCTCTTAGCGTCTTATCTAGCCGCCCTCTCGACCACGTTTGTTAAAGGGGAGATTCTAACAAACGTGGTTTCGGTTTACCGAAATGAAAAGTAACTTGCGTACAGTACGCGCTCTCCCCCACTCAAAACAAAAAAAGCCGCTACTATAGCGACTTTGAATGATGCTTTATCAACATCAAGAATTGTACGTTGTAATGGGGTCAGAAAATCTTCCCCCACTTGAATACTCTTACCCACATTGCAATTGAACGGGGCTCCTCTTAGTCTGCACGAAATTTTACTCCAATTCGTAACTACTGTCCTATTACTGTCCTTTTCCTTTTCGTTTAAAAAACATCTTGCCTACCATAAGTCCCATAGCCGATGAACAGATCAGATATCCAAAGAACAAGAATAGTAAATAAACACCATGAAGATCTGGAGGAATCTGTTTCAAACCTTCAAACCAAGCAAAACGAAAAGGATAAAAGATGACTACCCAAATGATCAGCAAGAAAAGAAGAAAATTAATTATTTTTAGCACAATAATGATCCTTTCAAGCCTGAGTGGAAACAGTTGAATGTATATGCTTTCATCTTTCATTTCGCATTACCTTCCACTGTCTGCACCATAATAGTTAGCTTATGTATTAGGGTTAATAGTTGAATCTATAAATAATTACTAATTATAACAGGAAACATTAGGAAGATGATCATTACGGCATAAAGAAGCCCTTTCTTTTGGTGGAACGAGCTTCTTTTTGCGTTTCACGATAACACTTTATGCTTACTGAACACCAGGAGCGTTTTCATTCGTAGTTAAGTTCGATCTTTTCTTCTTTCTTGGCTGCCCTTTCCAGGACAGATATGTCCAAATCCGTAGCAGGTACTCGACAGGCCCAGTGCTAAATTTCTTAAGATATAGCGGACTGAGCCACAATTGAATGCCGTAGACTGCAAATGCAATAATCGCTCCGATAAACACGCCAACACTTCCAAACAGTCCCAGGCCATATCCATAGAAAATTGTCGTACAGATTACGCTCTGCATCAGGTAATTCGTCAACGAGAGACGGCCGACCGCCTCGAACCTGTCCATCAGGCTGGAACGGCGGTATCCAGCATACAACAGCGCAAATGCGTATATGTATCCCAGCGCAAGCAACGATCCTCCAAGCGTTCCCCCGATACCGATACCGAGCCAACCTTCCGCACCCAATTGTGGCGCCAATACACCGTATGCTTTGAGTATCAAACCTACCGGAATCAATAATGATGCCCGGCGAAGATACATAGTCCGCATCGTTTGGGGATCGCTAAACGTGCCGATTCTGGCAGCGTGCATGCCGAGCAGGAACATTGGTACTGTCATGAGTGGGGCTAATAGCAGGATCAATAGGGCGAATGACACCTCCATCTCTCCGCCGAATGGATCGCCGTTATTACTGAAATTCCTTATCTCCGTGTAGCTGCCGCTACCGTATACATCCTGACTTTGAATGATGTAGTTCTCCATATGAATGGACTCAATCGCCAGCGGGTTCATCGGATTAGATGCCGGGAGACCAAGTATCCCCGCTCCCATGAGTAGCAGTACCGCCCAAATGAGCAGCGTTATAGGCTTCCGATTAAGGAACATGAGCAGGAAGAAACCGAGTACGCCATAAAAAGCCAGGATATCCCCTTCCCACAGATAGATGATGTGTAGTAATCCGATTCCAAACAGTAGTAGAAAACGGCGTGCCAGATGACACTTTGGTCGTAAATCTCGTGATTTTAGGCTTTCCGAGAGCTTAACCATTCCAAAGCCAAACATAAATGCAAAAATCGGCATAAAACTGCCCACCACAGTGATCAGCAGAAACGAGAGGAAAGCCTGATCTGCTCCACCGATCCCGAATAGTTGGGGTTTGCTCTGGCCATACATTCCATATTGGAAAGCCAGCATATTCGCCAGCACAATGCCTGCCAGACTGAATCCGCGCAGTCCATCAATGACTTGAACGCGCTTTTTTGATGTGCTCAATCAATCACCTCTGTCTATAACATAAAGATCAGATCTAAATATACGTTAAATCCTTCCATAATTTCAACATAAATTAATAAGTGAACGTTTATATTTTGATTAGCTTTGACGTACCAATAAAACAAAAACAAAAAAAGTCGCTAATTTAGCGACTTTCAGTTTGAACACCTTAAAGAGTGACAATAATCGGACCATTTTTAGTAAGTATAATGGTATGTTCTATTTGAGCTACATAGCTGTTTTTAGTAACAAAGGTCCAGCCATCTCCAGTTTGAACTACTTCTTCTTCTGAAGTTGAGATAAATGGCTCGAAAGCAATAACCATGCCTTCTTTTAACAATTCATCATCCGATGGATCATTATAATTATAGATGTGGTCAGGTGCTTCGTGTATTCCACGTCCAACACCATGTCCTGTAAGGTTTTTAATAACCGTTAATTCATGCTGTCTGGCAGTTTGGAATACGGCTTTCCCGATTCCGCTTTTTTTGGAGCCTGGTTTTGCCTTTTTAAGACCTGCTTCAAATGCCAGTTTAACAACGTCGCATATTTTCGTTAACACTTCTTCACCTTTGCCTACGACAAACGAGATTCCCGTATCTGCAAAATAACTGTTCTTGGAGCCAGACACATCAATATTGACGATGTCCCCTTCTTGAATAACCCGATCTCCCGGAATACCATGTGCCACTTCTTCATTAACACTAATACAAGTAAATCCCGGGAAATTATATTCACTTTTTGGAGCAGAAACTGCGCCAGCTTTCTCAAAAAGCTCTCCTGCCAAATCATCAAGTTCTTTAGTGGTTATCCCTGGGATGGTTCTTTGAACCAATTCATCTCTAATAGAAGCTACAATTTTGCCAATTTCCTTCAAGCCATTAAAATCTTCTTCTGTTTTTGCGATCATTTTTTCTTACCTCACTATCTTTTATCATTAATTGATTACATAAGTATTTTTTTAATCGAACATTAGATAATCATATCCAAAGCAGCAAAGCTTCGCAACTTTTTTATCAAGTTCACAGATCAAAATCCGATAAGTTCAAATACTGTCAGTGAAGTTGTTAAAGTTGATAGTATTCCATTAACTCGGATACAACAGCAACAAGTCTGTCCTTCACACGCTGTGGTTCGATGACTTGAATGGATTTCCCATAGGATAGGAGAAAATAGGGGACGTATGTATCAATTGATTTTTCATCAAATAAAAAGATGGCTTGATTAGAAGTCCGCTCTTTCAGATAATGTCCCATAAACCAATGCAGCCCCAAGTCATCCAATGCCTCTGATCGGCCTTCGATAACCAAGGAAATTACCCCCTCTTTGCCCACTACATCAGGTAATAAATTTTGCATAAATAATTCACGAGCAGAAAAAGATTCCGAACGCTTAAAGCGGAGCGGAGTAGGGTTGATTCGCAGAATCCGATCTGCCCGAAAGCTGCGGAACTCATTTCTCAAGTGGCAAAACGCAATGGTATACCATTTATTATTCCAGTAAACCATTCCATAAGGGTCTATTACTCTATTCTTGGGTTGTTCATCACGGCTTCTGCGATAATCAATTTCGACAGAGCAATCATTAGCCACGGCTTGCTCCAATTCCGCCAAGATCGGCTGAACGGATGGATCTCCCATGCGATTGATAACGTTAAACCCTGCTAAATGACGACGAAGTGTGTTTTCCTGATCCTGATTTGAATACATTCTCAATTTGGATGTTGCATTGTCCAATGCCTCACTCAAAGGGTATCCAGCTTCTTTTGCAAACACAGCAGCTTGGAGAAGTGCCTTTTTTTCTTCAATATCAAATAACAGAGGTGCTTTGATATGCTGATTCAGCAAGCTATACCCGCCGTTGTGACCTGTATCGGAAATAATCGGTACTCCACTGGTGCATAATGCATCAATATATCGATATACGGTTCTTATATTGATTTCTAACTTTTCGGACATCTGTTTTGCAGTTACCTTGCTGCCTGAATTCAGCATCCATAGAATGGCTAACATATTATCGTTCTTTGGCATAACCTACATCCTCATCTTCAATTCATTATTGGATATCACTACATTATATCAGTACAGCATTTTTACATAAAACAACTGCGTTGGGCGATACTACCTAGAAATATATTCTCCGGTTTGGAGCGAAGTCCAATGAAGCAATCCACAACTAATATTAATACCTCCGAGGTCATTATTGTAGTTATCAATTCAATACTCGGAGCTGGAATTCTAACACTCCCTCGCACAATTAGTAAAGCAGTAGGAACACCAGATGTATGGATTGCTGTTATTTTATCAGGATTAATTGTAACCACAATCAGCATTCTCCTTGTAACCTTGTGTCGTAGATTCCCCGGTAAAACGGTGTTCGAATTTATACCCGAAATCACAGGTCAATGGATTGCTTATCTATTGGGACTTTTAATTATCGTGTATTTTGTTGTTCTTTGTTCATTCGAAGTCAGAGTCATGGCCGAAATTACAAGTATGTACATCCTTGAGCGCACGCCTAGTTGGGTTACCATCATGGTTAGTTTATGGATTGGTATCTATATGTTAACAGGTGGTCTAAAAATCATCATCCGAGTTTTTTCCATTGTGTTGCCCGTTACGCTTGTGTTGCTAGCACTGGTTTTCCTTTTAAGCAGCAAGATGTTTGAACTTAATAACCTCAGACCACTTCTGGGCGATGGATTCATGCCTGTGTTGAAGGGTCTTAAACCTTCGTGTCTCTCCTATTCTGGATATGAAGTTTTACTCATCATCACAGCTTACATGGTGGACGTGAAAGCGAGCAATAAAGCTGCTATATACAGCATACTTATTTGCACGATTATCTATTTGATCACGATTGTCACCGTTGTAGGGAATTTATCTTTGCCAGGAATTCAAACACGGATGTGGCCAACGTTCGATATGGTTCGAAGTTTTGAAATTGAGGGGTTTCTTTTTGAGCGTTATGAATCACTGTTTATTGTATTTTGGCTGATGCAGATCTTTGCAACGTATGCTTTTAAACACTATTTTGCGGCAATCGGGATCCGAGATTTGTTTCGTCTCAAAAATATTACGAGCATACAATTCGCGATGTTGCCAGTCTTATATGTAATTGCTTACTTGCCAAAAAACCTGGAGGAAACATTAGCTTTAGGTGATTTTCTTGGCAATATCTCCATTTTTTTATTTGGCTTGTTACCACTGCTACTGCTGATCATTAGTTTTGTTCGTAAAAAAGGTGGGAAGCAGGCTTCTAGTGAAGCCATAAAGGTAGGCTAAATGGTTAGTCCTTCTTATAGGTGCACAGGAGAACCTTGTCGTTCTCCTGGCTTCATGAATATACATTTAGTCTCGGCTTCAACTTGTTTCATTAGCCAAACGAAAGGATGTTTCTCGAACATCAAATTTTCGTAATATGACTTGCTGTGGCTTCATCCGTAATGAGCATATTAATATATCCACCCCGCAAAGCAGCCAGTATGCAGTCTATTTTGTGCAAACCAAAGGCCATGCCTACCACCGTTTTAGTCTTCTTTAACTGCTCCAGTCCAAGGCCAATGACTCTATGATTAATGGGATGCTCGGTGATTGTACCTTCACGAGTAATAAACACAGAATTAATATCCGCTACCGTGTGAAGTGCCTTTAATTCAGTTAACACTTGCTCATTAAGATAACCCGATCGTTCCATCGTTGACATGGAATACGGATTTCCGATCCCCACCAGCGCTAGATTGATATTCTCCCCCTCTTTAAGAACGGCCGAAATATTAGGCATGCCAACAATCTGCTCCCTTAACTCTTCTGTTTCCACAACGGCCGGAGCATATAACGTATCACAGGTTACGCCCATTTTTTTGGATAACTCATAGGCGATCTGATTAGAGTGCATTTCATTGCGCGAATTCCCTGTTCCACCCACCAGTGGAATAATTTTGACATTCTCTTTTTTCTCCAAAGGGAACTCTCGCACCATATGATAGAGCGTATTGCCCCATGAGACACCTACACGGTCACCGTTTTTAATCAATTTTTGGACAAATTGAGCGGCAGCCTTGCCTACAGCACTCGACAACAACTCTTTATTCAGATCCTTGGTTGGGACGACCAACACCTGTTTGAGGTTAAATATGTCTTCCAGTTTTTTCTCCAATTTGGACGTTTCGTAATCATCATCATGAATGACAATCTCAATAATGCCCTCTTCCTTCGCACGTTGCAGCATCTTGGAGATGACTGGCCTGGATACACCTAACTTCTCCGCAATCTTCTCCTGTGTCCAGGATTCATAATAATACATCTTACAGACTCTTATCATATTTTTGCGTTCGTCTATATTCACATATAAGTCCGCCTTTGACGTTTAAATTTCCCTTCTAACACATTTCCCACTATAAAATGGGATTCGCGGCGGAGTCAAGCCAGGATAACTTTGCCAAAAGCAGTTTTACAAAAGATTGACTTTCGGTTGACACGAGAGAAACAAACCCTTTTTACAATTGTAACTGTACGGAACATTTGTAAAGAATGTAGATCAAGACAGACAGAGGTGCAAAGATGAATGTGAAGATATTAGGTTACTGGGGTGGTTATCCCGCCTCTGGCGGAGCAACCGCGGGATACCTTGTAACCACAGATGAAGGGCAGATTTTGTTGGACTGTGGCAGCGGCGTTATGAGTAAACTCCCCAGTGAGACATGCGTGGAAGATCTATCAGGTGTTATTTTGTCTCACTTGCACCATGATCATATCGCCGATCTGGGAGTCCTTCAATATGCTGCAGCGGGTGCGATCCGCAATGGTCGCATGTTGAATAAACTGAAGCTGTATGCACCGGATAATCCAGTGGATATTCTGAATGGTCTATATGGTGAACATACCGAGATCATCTCGATTGATCCTTCATCCAAAATTCAGCTTGCTGGCGCAGAAATCGAATTTGTACAGGTGCAGCATACCATTACATGTTATGCCGTTAAAATCACATATCAAGGCAAGGTGCTGGTGTATTCCGGTGATACCTCGTACTGTGATTCTCTTATCGAACTTGCTCGTGATGCAGACATCTTTCTATGTGAGGCTACCATCTGTGAAGGCAGTGTACATACAACTGGCCAAGGACATATGAATGCACTTCAGGCAGGCATGATTGCTGGTCAGGCTAACGTCAAGCAGCTCGTCCTTGTCCATCTTCCCGGAGATGGCGATCTGGAGTTCATGCGGGATGAAGCAAGTCGCTCTTTCCAAGGGCCTGTGGATATCCCCGAACCACTTCGTATGTATGTTGTGTAAGTTAATCGATCCGGGAGGAATATGTTCATGTACAGATTGTTAGCCCTTGATCTGGACGGTACGATGCTCAATCCAGATAAAATGATAACACCTATGACACGAAGTTCCATTCAACAATTAATCTCAGCGGAAGTGAATGTCACGATTGCATCTGGACGATTTCCCGCTTCCGTATGGTCACATGCTAAGGAAGTCTCCATGAATTTCCCACTGGTAGCACTAAACGGTGCCGTAACGGTAGATCCCTTGACAGGACAACTGCTTGATGGCGTTGCGCTGAAAATAGAAGATATGCTGTTCATGTTGGATATCATCCAGCAAGAAGAAGCCTACATCCATTTCTATGGATACAATGTCCTCTATGTTCAAGAGATTAATGATATCAATAGGAACTGGGCCATCAATAATAGGGTCAACAGACCGGAATTGGATTCTTTCGAAGAACGTGATGAACTTGATGCTATAGAGGCTGATCTTATTCGCTTCGTTGAAGTCGGAAAGGATTTCAGAACCTTTGTAAACCAGATGCCAGGCATGCTGTTCAAAGCAGCCGTGATCTGTACAGATCACGACTCACGCGAAAACCTATTTCGTACCCTTGAAGAATCAGGGTTATTCCAATGTACACGAACAGGAAGTTTGCGGTTTGATGTTAATTCAGCCGGAGTCAGTAAACGAGGCGCACTGGAACGTTTATGTCATGCACATCAGATCGAACGCGAGCAGGTAGCTGCAGCCGGAGACTATGATAATGATCTGGACATGCTGCAATGGGCAGGATTAGGAATCGCCATGGGAAATGCAGAGCTTCATGTGAAGGAAATCGCTAATGTTGTCACTGCCAGCAACGCTGAAGATGGCGTTGCACAGGCAATCCATACGTTCTTACTCTAATCTATCAGCTAGACACCAAAGGAGAGATTATCTGTGATTCCATTCAAAAAGTCGTTATTACTGCCCCTTTTGGCAGGCATGATTGTATTCAGCGGTTGTTCTGCACAGGGACAAGCCACGACAGATCAAGATAGTTCAGGCGCAGCTTCGAGCACAGTCTCAGGTAAGCTTTCATTCTATACATCCCAACCAGAAGAAGATGCAGGCAAACTGGTAAAGGCGTTTAACGATAAATATCCTGATGTTCAAGTCAGCATCTTCCGTTCCGGAACCGAAGAAGTCACTGCCAAGCTTCAGGCAGAGCGTCAAGCGGGTAAAACACAGGCGGATGTACTCCTGCTGGCCGATGCCGTTACCTTTGAAAATCTGAAAAAAGATGACCTTCTGCAATCGTACAAGTCCCCAGAGCTAAGTGAAATCCCGACAGATCTGGTTGATTCGGACGGTATGTACGCCGGTACGAAGGTTATGGCAACGGTACTCGCTACCAACACCCAAAAAGTCACTACTCAACCGACATCTTGGCAAGTGCTGACCCTGCCG
The DNA here is from genome assembly GCF_057334655.1 of Paenibacillus sp. AGC31. Lineage (NCBI taxonomy): Bacteria > Bacillati > Bacillota > Bacilli > Caryophanales > Paenibacillaceae > Paenibacillus > Paenibacillus sp. AGC31. Next base: position 157,726 of record NZ_JBHFJH010000045.1, on the reverse strand, counting down.
GACAGTAAGGACGCAAGTATTATGCCGAGTCCCTTATACTCTGGTGCAGCAGCATACAACATCGGTGTGTTTAGTCGAACAGATGGGTTTGGATGGGATTTTCTACAGGAAACCAAGATGAATGGCATGGCCGTAATTAAAGGAAATGGTGCTGTTATGAAAGCTGTAGCCAGCGGTGAAAAATCATATGGCGTCGTTGTTGATTACCTCGTCGCACGTGAAAAAGCGAAAGGTTCTCCAGTTGAACTGATCTATCCAGAAGAAGGTGTTCCCATCATTACAGAACCGATCGGGATTATGAAAGAAGCTGCCAACGTACCGGCTTCTCAAGCCTTTGTAGATTTCATTCTCTCTGAAGAGGGCCAGAAGTTGTCTGCCGAGATCGGTTACTCCCCTATTCGTGAAGGTATTGCCCCACCTGAAGGATTGAAAGGTGTAACAGAAATGAAGATTTTGCCTGGCGATGCGGCCAAACTTGCAGCGGATCGTGAAACAGATAAACAGCAATTCATTAATGTGTTTGGCGAGTAAGGATTGGAGCTGTCTGAATGGAGAAATTGAAGAGAAACATGATCATTCTTAGGGGGCAAGATAACGGGCGCAAGTCCGTTTTCTCCCTCCCCAGCCTGTTTCGTTGGAATCGATTGATCGCCCTGTTGGGTGCTATAGCTGTTCTATTATTCTTTGTATACCCCATCCTGAAGCTGGTTCTTCTCAGCTTTCAGGGTGAGCAAGGGTTAACGTTATCACATTATAACGAATTGCTTCAGCAGGAGCGCTTCTGGTCCACATTACGCAATACTGTATATATCGTCATCGGTTCAACTGTGTTCTCACTCGTGATTGGAACTGCACTGGCCTGGGTCGTCGCCTATACGGATATACGACACAAATCGGCCCTTCATATGGGAATCATGCTTTGTTTTATTCTTCCCTCTTATGTTCTCACGTTGTCCTGGTCTTCATTTACCGGGTCACAGAGCTGGCTCGCACATCTTCTGCAATGGATTCATCCCGATCTGGCTCCTTGGAGTATGTACAGTATGGGCGGCATCGTGTTTGTGATGGGTATTCATCATTTTCCGTTGGTGTATATGTTCACTTTGGATGTACTCCGCAAAATCCCGCGTGATCTGGAGTGGGCAGCCAGAGCCGGTGGTGCCAGCAGGATCGAGGTCTTCCGTCGTATTACACTGCCGCTTGTTCTTCCGGGTCTTACGGCGGGCGGATTGCTGGTTTTCCTGGCTTCGCTGGACAATTTCGGAATACCTGCTTTCCTTGGCACACCTGTGAATATTTCCGTTCTCAGTACACTTATATATGAAGAGATTATTGGATTCGGCCCTTCGGCATTTGCCCGTGGTGCATCGTTATCTGTACTACTCGGTGCTGCTGCGGTAGTCGGCAGTCTGTTGCAATGGATTCTTTTACGTAAAAGTCATGCTTCGGATACGATGCAACCTGATCTTACCCCAAGGTATAATTTGGGTCGCATGCGCAAGCCACTGACCTTCGCTATATGGGCAGGTCTCGCACTGATTACAATTATTCCGTTGTCTTCGATGATCTCGATGTCTTTAAAAAGAGCGTATGGTCTCGGTCTGACTCGTGCCAATATGACCCTGGACAATTATAGATATATTCTCTTCGAGAATGAGCGTGTATGGCAGGCGATCCAAAACAGCTTGGTCCTTTCTCTTGTCACGATGCTGGCTTGTCTGATTATTGGTTCAGGATTTGCTTATATACGAGTTCTCAAACCTAATCAATTCAATAAAATAGCCGAACTGGCCACTGCTGTTCCCTATACATTACCCGGCATTGTGTTCGCACTGTCCATGATTCTGGTATGGATGGAGCCGGTTCCCGGTTGGAACCCTGGCATCTATGGCACCATGACCATTTTGTTTATTGCCTACATCTGCCGATTCCTCATTCTTCAGATCCGTTCAAGTGTCACTTCATTCATGCAGTTGGATGCATCCATGGAAGAAGCCGCGCGGATATCCGGAGCCGGTTTCTGGCGTAAGTGGACTGCTGTTCTGCTGCCTTTATTGCTGCCGGGTATTCTGACCGGAGGCATGTTGGTCTTCCTGACTGCCTTGACCGAGCTTACTGTATCAGCATTGTTATATTCATCAGGTTCACAGACTATTGGTGTTACCATATTTAGTTTTGAACAGGCAGGAGATACCCTCTATTCAACTGCATTGTCCAGTCTGATTGTCGCACTTATTGCGACAGGCGGCGTAATTTTGCTCATCGCTCAACGTTGGGCAACTCGTAAGGGAGTGAAGTCATGAGTATCCAGATTCAACAGGTTAGCAAATCTTTCGGAAGTTACCAGGCTCTTCATTCCATTGATTTAACGATTAAGGATGGCGAATTCGTGGCGATTCTTGGACCGTCAGGCTGTGGAAAAACCACATTGCTGCGCATCCTTGCCGGATTTGAGCAGCCAAGCAGCGGTAATGTTCTGATGGATGGCAAGGTAGTTGCAGGTTCAGGGACATTGCTACCTCCGGAGAAACGGAGAATTGGCATGGTGTTCCAGTCCTTCGCACTTTGGCCGCATATGAATGTATCCGAACATGTCCGTTTTCCCATTAGAACACATAAATCAACACCTCCTCATATTAAAAATAACGAGCAGAACCGCATTCAGGAAGTCCTGAATATGTCTGGACTGTCCCATCTGGCCGAACGTATGCCGCATGAGCTATCCGGAGGGCAAAAACAACGCGTCGCTATTGCACGCGCCATCGCTCCCCAGCCCTCATTGCTGCTGATGGATGAACCACTCAGCAGTCTGGATGCCATGCTTCGCATGGATATGCGGCGTGAGATTCAACAAGTACATCGGAATACGAAATCAGACGTAGTTTATGTTACGCATGATCAGGGAGAAGCCCTTGCCATGGCTGACCGAATTATCGTGATGAAGGATGGTCGTATTGAACAGGCTGGCACGCCGCAGGAGATTTATTTGCGGCCAGAGACCGAATTCGTGGCGAGGTTTGTATCGAAGTCGAATTTGGTCAAAGGTCACTGGGATGCAGATATGTTCGTCCCTGAAGGCGGTACGAATATTGCTTGGCCTGGCAAGCATGTTGCACACTATTTTAAATCCAACGGTTTGTATCCCGTTAGACCCGATGAGTTCCATTTACAACCTTCCAGTGAAGCTGGAATAATGGGCGAGATCGCCAATGTTCAGTTTCAAGGGAAAGAATTTCACTATGATATTCGTAGTGATACGAAACGTTGGGAAGTCATCTCCCCTCTTCCTTTCGCCCTGAATGAACAAGTAAGTTTGAGTCTTTCTTCCGTCGGCGGTGAAGGAGTGTGACGTTATGACTCAAAGCCCAAAACTGATTTTTTTTGACATTGATGGTACGCTGCTCGACCGCCATAATCGAATTCCCGCTTCCGCGAAACAAGCCGTTCTTGCATTAAAGAAAGACGGACATGTGGTCGCTTTAGCTTCAGGTCGATCTCCGTTTATGTTGGAACAGGTTCGGCTTGAACTGGAGCTGGAGTCTTATGTTAGTTTCAATGGACAATATGTGATGCATCAAGGAGAACTCATTCACAGTAATCCCATCTGTTCGGAAGCTTTGGAGCAATTGTCTGCATTTGCTGAGTTGTCGGGACATCCTCTCGTTTATCTGGATCATTCACAGATGAGCTGCAGTCAGGAATATCATCCGCATGTAGACCTTTGTCTAACTTCGCTTGGTGTCACGTATCCTGGGTTTAGCAAAAGCTTTTGTACAAATAGACTCATCTATCAGACGATGTTATTCTGCTCACCAGAAGAGGAAACGGTATACCGTGAAAGGTTTCGTGATCTCCACTTTGTACGCTGGCATCCGTTGTCCATGGACGTTCTACCCGCGGGAGGCTCCAAAGCCGAAGGGGTTTCCCGACTCGCAGACCGCTTGGGATTCTCCCCTGAACAGGTGTATGCTTTTGGCGATAACTTCAATGATCTGGAGATGTTCCGTTATGCAGGCTGTAGCATTGCCATGGGCAACTCCCCGCATTCTCTACAACAACTGGCGTCTCATGTTACAGCAAGTGCGGAGCAGGACGGGATCTGGCATGGTCTGAAATGGGCAGGATTGTTGTAAAAAAAAACAAGCAGTACTCTACTCAACTGTGGCAAAAATATGAGTACACAAAGACCTCCTCTATAAACATAGGGAGGTTTTTCAATTTGTCTGTTGATACCTTTCATGTTCCTTATAAAATACATCGTATAGGTCAGGCAGTATAACAGGTGAAAAAGAAAAAAAGCCGCTTAAATAGCGACTTTTAATGGGATTCGTTCTTCTTCATTATTTATTGAAATTAACCTTCTCTGTACCGCCCTCAAAAATGATGGATGTGTCTCGCGGCTTCGATTCCGCAATTTTACGACCGCCTCTGTAGGAATAAAGTACGCCGGCTTGTTTGCGAACAGCCTCATATTCATTCTCTGCTTCAAGTACGATGAAGTTAGCAGGTTTACCCTCTTCAATACCGTATACATCCTCAATGTGTAACGTTCTAGCGCTGTTTTTCGTAATGAGGTCAATTGAATTCACGATCTGGTCGTAACCAAGCAACTGCGAAGCATGAATCCCCATGTGCAGTACTTGCAGCATGTTGCCTGTACCGAGCGGATACCAAGGATCGAAGATGTCATCGTGACCAAAGCACACATTCAGACCTGCTTCCTGCAGCTCTTTAACCCGCGTCAACCCTCTTCTTTTCGGATACGTATCGAAGCGTCCTTGCAGATGAATGTTAACCAGTGGATTGGAGACAAAGTTCAAATCAGCCATCTTCAGCAAACGGAACAACTTGTACGTATAAGCGTCATTATATGACCCCATCGCGGTTGTATGACTTGCCGTTGTGCGTGAACCCAGTCCACGTTCGAAGGCTTCCTTGGCAACAACTTCAACAAAACGGGATTGCTCGTCATCGATTTCATCACAATGGATATCAATCAGACGGTCGTATTTTTCAGCCAGATCAAAGGCAACTTTCATCGAATCAACGCCGTATTCCCGTGTGAATTCGAAATGTGGAATGCCGCCGACCACGTCAACGCCCATTTTCAGTGACTCTTCCAGTAATTCTGCCCCGTTTGGATAAGAGTGAATGCCTTCCTGTGGAAAAGCAACAAGCTGGATGTCCATATATGGAGCCATCTCTTCTTTTACTTCAAGCATTGCTTTAACAGCAATCAAGCTTGGATCGGTAACGTCGACATGTGTTCGTACATGCTGGATGCCCTGTGCCAATTGCCACTTGAGTGCCGTTTTGGAACGTGTTTTCACATCCTCATGTGTTAAGAAAGCCTTGCGCTCTGACCAGCGCTGGATGCCTTCGAACAGCGTTCCGCTTAGATTCCACTCTGGCTCGCCTGCGGTGAGCGTTGTATCGAGATGAATATGTGGCTCAATGAAAGGTGGCAGGACAAGCGATCCGTTGACATCCAGGATTTCCTCATTTTCAGTCACTTCCAACGATTGTGTGATTCGTTCAAACTTTCCGTCTTTCACAACGATATTCCATAGTCCTTCTTTACCCCGCAATTTTGCGTTCTGTATAATCATTTATTTTCCCCATTTCTTTAGATTCTTTCGCAGGAACAATCAGCATCAAGACGATATAGGCCACTGCTGTACCAAGCAGTGCGTTCAATGGTGTTACGCCAGGAGCCAGTTGGGCGAATGCCACGCCGATGGCCCAAGCCACCATCGCTACCCAGTTTACATTTTTGAATGACATGTCGGCAAATGGCTTATAGTTTCTACGTTTCACAATGAAGTAATCTGCGATAATAATAGCCCCGATGGACGGTACCGCCGCGCCCAGTACGTTCAGGAAACTGACGAAGTTGTTGTACATCCACATGGCGAATACGGTACCCACGATGCCGTTAACGATGACGAAGAATTTCTTTGAGATTTTGGTGATGTTGGCAAAACCAAGACCCGAAGCGTACAGTGCATTATCATTCGTTGTCCAGATATTCAGGCCCAGAACAATAATTGCCGGGATCATTAACCCTTGCAGGAACATCACCTCTGAGATATCGGCCAGGTTATAGGCCATCGCACCAACTGCACCGAACAGAAACATGAGTGAGTTACCCAGGAAGAATGCAATCACTGTTGCGGTAACTGCCTGTTTCGATGTCCGGGAAAACCGCGCAAAATCGGGTGTCAGTGTTCCGCCGCTTATAAATGATCCGATACAGATCGTTAATGCTGCCGCCGTGGTAAGCGACTGAGTCGGCGTGTATTCAAGCAACCCTTGCAGACCACCCAGCGAACCTGCCCCTTCGAACATGGAGTAACCACCGAGAATGGCAATCGCAGGAACCGCGATATATCCGAGAATGACAAGTGACTTCATACCGAAGATGGCTGATGCTGTCATGGCAAGTCCGAACACGATGATGAGCAGGTACACGTTCCAGTCCATGGCTTTGGCAACCGGGATTGCGAACATGGCTACACCTACTCCGAACCATCCAACCTGAGTGAAGCCTAACAGGAACGAGGGCAGATACGACCCTTTTGCACCGAACGCATATTTAGCGAGCAAATGTGTGGACAGGCCCGTTTTGGCAGCGATATGTGCCAGTGCCCCTGTATAAATACCGAGCACAAGATTGCCTGCGAGCACGATACCCATAAACTCCATGAACGTCAAGCTGACGCCCAATGTCCCTCCTGCCAGCATGCTTGCTGAGAAAAATGTGAAACCGAGCATGACGGATAACATCTTCCAAAATTGGTTTCTTTGTGCTTTCGGCACCGCTTGCCATGAAAATTCTTGATCTTGTTTGCTCATCAGAATACCCCCAACATAAAGTGTATCTGATACCAAAAAAAGCAGAAAAAAGAGGCTACTCGTCAAGTTATACACTGACAAGTAGCCCTTTTTGCATCATAACCCGCGCGAAGACACAGAGCATCCCATGACGGGATAAGCCCTGATTCTCGCGTGATTATGAAATCCGCTGCCCTTGCCAGCCTCTCTGGACTGAATTAAAGGTACCAGTATTCAATTACATCCTATTATTTTGGAAAAACCTGCAGTTGTCAATGTAATTATTATCCAAAGGTTATTAATTCCTTATACAGCAAGCTGTTTTTGATCACGCATACTCCGATGACAACACACCTGCGGATTGAAAATAAAGCAACGAACAAATAGATACACGCATTGACATTTGTACAAATAAATTCACTGCGTTTTTTTCATTGTAAGCCGCTGAAAAGGCACCTATAATTACGTTGTAATTGATAATGGTTATCAATGAGAAAAAGAGAACTTAGGGGGAAACAATGATGAACAGTACAATTAAGAAACACCTATTCATATGGGGAGCATGCTTCCTTCTTCTATCCGTCCTTGCAGCATGCAGCCGTTCGGAAAGCGCTCCTTCACAAGAAGCTGTGAAGACCAACGAACAAACGACAAAAAGCTATACAACCCAAACAGGCGAAGTGATTGAAATACCCACTCAGCCGCAACGGGTGATCTATCTTGGTTCAACACTTGGAGATCTCCTCGCCATGGATATTCCCGTCGTTGGAGCCAATCTGATTCATGCTTCCGAAAGCTATATTGTAGACCGATTAGAAGGTATTGAGGATGTCGGAAATCCTGGTGATTTGGAGGCAATAACAGCCTTGCAGCCTGACTTGATTTTGAATGGTTATAACCAAGATGCTGACCGAAACACCGCTTTTTCGAAGATTGCGCCTACCATTCCGTTCAACTCGGCGTTACCATTTACGGAACGCGTCCGCGAACTTGGCAACATTTTTGGCAAACAGGATGAGGCAGAGCAATGGATCAGCAGATTTGATACAAAAGCGGAAGCGATGTGGGACAAGCTGAATGTGGCAGAGGGCGAGACAGCGACCATCTTCTTGCAGTTGGGTAAACAGCTCTATGCGATGGGCAATCGTTCATTGGGTGTAGTCTTGTATCAAGAGCACGGATTTGCAATTCCACCAGCAATCCAGCAAAACATTATCGACAAGGAGCTAACATTCGTCGAACTTTCGGAAGAACTAATGCCGGACTATGCAGGAGATCATCTCTTTGTCCTAACGCTGGATAATGACGAAAGTCGAGCTGAATCTGATCGGTTGTTACAGAGCACACTATGGAAAACATTGCCGGCCGTTCAGCAAGGACACGTTTACACAGCATCAGCCGATTGGAATACCGACAACCTGCTGGCACTGGAGCAATTGCTTGATGAACTACCGAAATGGATGAATCAATAATATCGCATAGATAACGTCAAAAATCCTCCAACCCCTTTGGGTTATGGAGGATTTTTGGATTTTGTAAACTTTTACTGCGTGTAATAAGGTCTGTAACGAAACATTCTCTAACGTGTAAAATGTGGTAAACTAGTAATTGAGAATTATTATCACTAGATCGGAGTGCTCCAGAATGCAAATGGCTTCCCTTTACATCCAACTGCAGCAGCATGATCTGCTTCAGCTCACACCACTGCAGGAAACCAATCATCATAATCCATCAACCAAGAGCAAGGCTGCCAATGAATATACATTGCTTATTGCTCTGGATCATGGAATTCGGCTGTTAACAAACAACATCTCCCAAGATCTGAGCCAAGGCAGTTGTATTCTGCTCCCTACTCAGCAATCATACATTGTCAAAACGATAAAAGAGCAAGCGCATATAGCTCGGTTTACCTTTCTTGCTTTTCAAGTGGATCAGTTGACTCTGCTTCCGGCTTGCCCTCCTCTTATTCTGGGCTTTCCTTACAGGCTGTCTCTTTCTACTATAAAATTGGCGTTGACAGGAGAGGACTGGATCTCTCCGCTGCCTTTGCAATCAAACAAGCAAAATCGGTTGCAGGAGAAGAAATTTACGCCTACGCATCATTCAAAATCAGCAGTTACTCAGGTCCGGCTGCAACTGATACTTAGCCTGATGGCTCAGCTAGAAAGCGCTGCTCCGCCAGTGCAAAATGATCAAGCGGTACAGCGTACACTCAGCTATATGGAGCAGCACTACAACGAAGATCTTACCGTAGAGCTTTTGGCCGAAATGGCCGGCATGGTACGATGGCAATATAGCAAATTGTTTAAGGTGATGACTGGCAAGAAGCCGACGGACTACCTGACAGAGATTAGGGTCCAGCACGCTAAAAGACTACTGTCCCGTTCTACCGAGACCTTACGTGAAATATCCCGACAAGTCGGTTTTAAGGATGAGTATTATTTCAGTCGACGCTTTCATCAGCTCACAGGACACCCTCCCCGGGAATACGCCAATATACTAAGACGTACCAGGCAAAGAACGATAACCGATTCCCTCGGCAGGCAGATTTCCCTCCCAGATGCGGCTATACGAATCGTGGCCACAGGTACCAATACCCTTGGTGAGTTGCTTGCTATCGGTATCCGTCCAGTCGGCGCGGGTATAACTACAATGAAATCACAAGTCATATATCGAAACAAACTGCATCAGATCCCGGATATTGGACTGCAAGGCGTACCGGAACAAGTCTCCCTACTGAACCCTGATCTTATACTGTTAGGCAACTATAGTGAGCAGCAGTTACCTCGACTGGATGCCATTGCCCCTACCATCGTTTATCACGAATCAACCAGCACTTTTGAGCGTCTTCGTTATATTGCGGATCTTTTCGGTCGAAGCAGAACGGCTGAACAGTGGATCGACCGCTATGAGGAGAGTGTCAGGAGGATACGGCGACAATTGGCGGATGATTATATTGCAGGAGAACGAGCAACTGTTTATCTGGTGCTGGGCAGAAACATATATGTTATGGGACAGACGGGATTTGCTGCTACCGTGTATGAATCACTTGGCTTTCGACCCACTGAATCCGTAAATCAACTGATCATTAATGGCAGACCTTGGATACAAATCGATCACAATAAAATCACACAATACGCTGGAGACCGAAACTTCGTGATGATACCTCAGGAGGAGATGCATTTAAATATTCCTTCTCCACTCCAAAGTTTGGTTGGCATGTTGGCACCCGGTAATGTATTTGTAGTAGAAGCTGGCTGGAATTACGATGATCCTCTTACGCGTGAGAGGTTACTGACGGTTCTCCCCTCTATTTTTGCTAAGGAAGGACTGGCACCTGTACTAGCAAATGGAAAAAATAAACCGTGAAGCACGGTTTATTTTTTCAAAACATTTTCACCATCTTACGATATGTGTTCAACAACCTCTGGTAATACTCTTTCGTATTCCTTATATAAAACATAACGATTAACACCTCTGGAAGAGTTAAGTGCTTCATGCGCGTGCTGAATAGCGGTATCACGGTTTTCTGCTTTGAGTTCAATACCCGCGAGCAATGTTGATCGCATCCACTGTTTTTTAATGGATTGAAGTCTTTCAAGCGCTACTTCACTTTTCCCGTCTTCCAAGAGTAGAATGGTTTCGTAATATGTACGGTAGTCCGATAAGCCGATATGAGGTACAGCTTGCCGAATGGCAAACATATCCTTGCGATATAATCCGTGAGCTGCCTTGAACTGTGCTTGTGTTGTTCTTCTCTTATATTTCTGCATAATTTGCTCCATAACTAGTTCTACCTCATCATCAAGTCTGTTTGCAAGAACATAAATAATGTATGTCCCAGGTGTATTTTGTTGCTTGGATAAAAAGGACTCTAAACGATCTATACGCTTATCAAATACTAAAGGATAAAAAACATGCTTAATAAACGCGATAAGAATGGTAACGACTACAACCCCCACAATCAGAAATAGAGGATATTCGTTTATTTGCATAAACAAGACAAACATTAATACAACCAAATAAAACCCGAATTCCCACCAAGAGTACCTCATAATGAATCTCCTTCGAATAGAAAAATAACCAGCAAGTCTACATTATATCAAATTTAATCCCCCTTTTTGTATAATATTAGGAAACAAAAATTACAAAGAATATTCTATCCGTCGTAAATTCAAACCTTACATGATTTACTGATACAACAAAAAAAGCCGCTAAATTAGCGACTTTCAATTGAAATATTTGAATTTATTATTGTGCACTTAATAGTTCTTCAAAAGCTTTAATATTCGTGTCAAAATGAGGAACGGTTTTAGTTTCTTCAGCAGATTTGACCAGTTGTACAACTAAATCATTATAAGGTGTCGCAATTCCAGTACCTTCTGCCCTGCTTGAAACAACCCCGTTAATATAATCAATCTCCGTTTTGCGGTTTTTCTCCAGATCTTGAAGCATGCTTGCTTTGAGCAGTCTGGAGGGCTCCATCACGTAACGTAATGTTTTCACCCTTTCAGGGATATCTTCTTTGCTGTTCAGTTCGAGTGAAGCGATGTCGAATCCATTCATTTTAACCAAGGTAACCCCATTGGCGCGAGCAACTTTAATCGTCTCGTCCGCAATATGAGCTGCAATCACAATGCCGGCTTCATGATCGATAATGTCTCCGTATTCCCCATTCAATGCAGCGGACAAACCACTGAATGCATTGTTAATCAACAATTTGGACCATTTGGTTCCAACCAGGTTATCGGAAATATGTGTTCCACCCACAAGATCCAACACCGATTTCACACGTTGAATTCGTTCGGTGATTTCACCATTTAATTCGCCAATCTGAAAAGCATACTGCTTAAATTGAGTGTACTCGGTAGTCAGACTTGATACACCTGGTTCAATGAACGTAGCGCCAAATTCAACGGAGCCTGCAATGACACGTTTTTCACCCACGATGGACGCCACTTTTTCTTCCGGAATCCCGTTCTGCAAGGAACACACCATACTGTCTTCTTTCAAAAATGGAAGTAATTCCTGAAGAATTGAATCGTTATAAAGTTGTTTGGTTAATAGTAAAACGAGGTCATACTGTCCTGATTTTTGATCAGGAGTAATTGCGTTTACTTTGGCCTGAAACTCTGTAGTACCTGTTACTCTAGCACCTGTCTGATTTAAAGCATTTACATGTTCCTGATATGCATCAATTAACTCAACGTCCAGTCCCCCATCCGCAAGGTATGCCCCGACGATGGTTCCCAAAGATCCTGCGCCTACAATTGCAATTCTCATTTTAATTTCCTCCTTATTTTTCTTCCAGATAGTTATATACAGGTTGTGCTGCGTTTAAGGTTAGGTTGGTAAGGATATGAGAAGCGGACACCACTTCCAACACAGGCAGATCTGCAAGAGGTGCAAGCGCATGTTCGAACAGTTGAAGTCGGGCAGGTCCTGTCCAAGCTTCCTTCACTTCGATGTCCGTAATTTGAGTACGGATCAGATCACATATTCTTAAATTCCCGGTATAGTCCGTAGCAATCTTAATCATAAAATTAGGTCGGCATATTTCACGTTTGGCGAACTCCTTATCCATCTCCACATGTTTATAGCCCATCGTTGCCGTGGCTACACGCAGCGTCCCATAATCTAGTGTGCCAACAAGTGTATCTGAATCGGTATACAACTTGGGCGCACCCAGCTTTTTCGGATAGGCGGTGAGCTCTCGACCACTCGCTATCGCGGGGAAATTGTCTACGTACATCGAATGCACATAATCGCCTTCCTCCCCATTGAATTGTACAGGGATAACTTGTCCAGCTTCTGTATAAGCACCCAGTCCAGAAACATCTGGCATCCACATCACTTCGAATTTAACCAGTGGTTCCGTAATTTCGAGAGGTTCTGGTACGGCTGCCCGCAACGCTTTTTCATCAGTTCGGTAAATAATATTCAAGTATTCACGATTCACGAATTTGTACGGTGGCATCGGGTATGCCGGAGCCGTTAGGGGTGTATTCAGATTTTTAGCTATGTTATTCACATCGATTTTCATCAAAGACACCTACCTTATGTTTTGGTTCTATATAAGTTGAACTCAAGATTATTCACACTGACACTACGATGACAGAACAACCTTCCAATCGCTGTTATCCCCAGATTTTTCGATTCCCTTTCTAAAGGGGAAAATCCGGGGATAAAGGCGAACGCTTCGCTTTTTCAGGTTTTTTCTGTCCTCTCCGTTATTGTGTAAATGAGTAGTTCAACTTATATAGTCAGTTTTTTGGTATTTTAAATTTGATCTGTATCTCATAAAAAAATTCTACATCAATATTTAAATTTAATATAATACATAATAAGTACTATATATATTTATCAAAATAAATAAGGAGTGCAGATAAATGGAATTACTTCAACTTAAATACTTTCAGACTGTTGCCTATACTGAACACATCTCCAAGGCAGCTGCGCAATTGAATATCGCTCAACCTTCCCTAAGCTTAACGATTAAAAGACTTGAGGATGAACTGGGTACCCCCTTATTCCATAGGAGAGGACGAAACATTCAATTGAATTCCTCAGGTGAAATTTTATTGAAACATGTGAACAGGATTTTTATTGAAATTGAAAATGCAGAGATGGAGATTAAAGCGGAGGAACAGCAAATATCCAATATAATCCGGATCTCGATTACGAATACCCGATTTCTCACTGGTCTCATTAGTGACTATATCAACGGTTCCCCCGAAACCAAGCTTCATCAGGGTATTGGGACCCGCAGTGAAATTATTACAGGTTTGAAGAAAGGTGACATGCATCTGGGCATTACCGGGCATCCGATTCAGGATGAGGAGATTGAGAGTGTTGTCCTTGTTGAAGAGGATATTGTTCTGGTTGTGCCAACAAATCATCAATACGGCGGAGAGACAAGAATTTCATTAAGTATTGTTGCAAATGAGCCTTTTATTGCCCTTGCAGATAATAAGGAGTACAGCCGATTTACCACCATGCTCTGTGAAAAAGCAGGTTTCCTGCCCAATCATGCATTTGAGGTCGATTCTCATACCCTGCTCGAAATTATCAGGCTTAATCAGGGTGTTGCATTACTTCCGATCTCCGTATGTAGAACACTGGGGTTACACTATGTAAAAATTGCTGATGATTCAGCGATATATCCCATTAGCCTCTCCTGGGTCAAACAAAAATGGTTATCTCCTGCTGTAAGGGAATTTCGTGATTTTATTACTTCGTATTATGAAGACCATGCTGGCTTGTTTAAAGTGGAGTAGGATTTATTTTGAAAATAGTAGAAAGCAAAGACCACCTTAGCCCTTTGAAGGAGCCAACGTGGTCTTTATCATTATCTTAGCTTAGCTATACTGCAATCTGTCCTTGTACCAAACGTCAGGAATCATCTTACGCTCCAATTCCAACAATTCATGGATGATCTTGTCCGCGTCACTGATGGAATTCACGAGCGGGTCGGTGAGCATCGCCCTTCTCAGCTTCTCGTAGCTCTGTTCCAGAACAGCTTCAACCGTAAGCTCATGCGTATCCAGTACAAGTTCTTGCATGCCTCTTATCCCACGCGGCATCTCGCCTACATGGAGTGGCTTCACTCCATCCATATCTACATCGCACAGGAGTTCCAGGAACGAATCGTTATTCATATTGGTTACGGCGCCTTGATTGAGCGTATTGATGAAGAATTTTTTGCCCAAGTTCCCCACCATATTCTCAATGATGTCGGTCGCATGATCCGGTCCAAAGGTGCTCATATAATCGGCAATCGGGATGTTTCCTGTAAGGAAGTCATCGACTTGCTGCCACATTTCATCGTGACGCTCATATCTGTCCTCTGTCTCCCAGATCGATAATGGAGGAATGGTATCCGCAGTTTTGCCAAGACCCTGCCAATACCGCACGTATTCCTTCGTATGCGCCGTACAAGTGGGAATGATTCCGAAAATATCATATAGTTCATAGGTAATCGCATCGTTAAAAAGAGCTTTTGCGCCGCGATCACCGCCGTTATTCTCATCACCTGCCAGCTTGCGCATGGCTTCTGCAATTGTGGGCATCACATTTTTTCCTTCATACTCGGCTTTGAGCAGCCAAGTGAAATGATTAACACCCGCGATACGAAAATCGAATTTCTGGTTGATCTCTTCGGTGAACTGGCTTGTATTTTCAATGATTCCGGCTCGTACAGCATAATAGGCTTTTTTATGCGGCATATGATGACTATCGCACAGCGCAAATGATTTGAGACTGGGTGCATATCGATGTAATGCGATGCCATGAACGGTAGACGGGTTAATATAATTGATCACCCAAGCATCCGGACACAATTCCTCAATGTCTTTAGCACATTCCATAATAACCGGCAGTTCCCGCATCGCACGAAAGATTCCGCCCGGGCCAATCGTATCGCCAGAACACATCCGAATCCCATACTTTAGAGAAACCTGGCAGTCGATGCCCCGATATTTAACCGATTGTTCCGCAAAACTGAGCACAACGAAGTCGGCTCCCTGAAGTACCTGTCTTCGGTCCACTGAACCCTCAATCTTGAGGGATACGTTGTTCTCCTTGGCGACCATTTCCGCTAGTTTCACCATTTTCGAAAGCCGTTCCTCGTCCGTATCCACCAAAGCCAGCGTTCCCTGATTCAAATATGGGGAGTGTACCATCTGCCAGATGGACTGACGACCAAAAAACAGGCTGCCCGCCCCAATAACAACTACCTTTGGATGCTGAGTACTTGTAGCATTCATCAATAACCCCTCCTCATAACGATATAAGTTCATTATAGGTGAGTGGGCTGGAATCGGAATGTGTGATAGTTTTCAAAACATGTCATATCGTACGCTAGTTAACAAGAGATAAATCCTTTGTTATGATAGTGAAATATAAAGGATGTCATAAAGTAGAGAGGATTAGGTTGGATTAGATGCACACAGGAACTGTAAATATGAGTATAATCGACGAACTTTCGGAGTATATCACACTTCGCATGAGCTCTTATTTGGAACAAACACACGACAGTAATTGGACGGAGCACAAGTCTCATTCCGATTATGATCTGTGGTTCATTACAGCTGGCTCCGTCCAGATTACAATCAATGGAATCGAGCATATGGCAGAACCGGGTGACGTGGTGTTTTTTTATCCGGATATGCCCTATATGGCTTCCACGACCGGAGAGTTGTGCCGATTCGTATACATGCATTTTGATTTCAGCATCGCTGAGCAAAAGCGGATTCTCGGCGAGTTTCAACTCCCGGGCATCGTAACTGGCAATCTGATTCAAGAGGAATCAACACTATTCACCTCGTCCTATCGAAGATTCAAGCAGAGTAGCGGCGCTTCCGCCAGTCCACTTTATTTGAAAGCCTCTCTACTTCTTGTCATCGCCAAAATTTTGGAATTACATAGGCAAGGCCTATATCACGGTGAGTTTCTGAAAGACCGAAAACCGAGGAAGATCGAAGGAAGTCTGGAAGTTCTGCAGAATGTCTTCCCCTACGTGGATGCGAATCTGCATCGTGCCATCCGAGTTAACGAGCTTGCAGATATTGCCGGCGTCTCTGAGAAATATTTTATTTCTTTGTTCAAGAAAATTCTGGGTATTACACCGGGACAATACATCAATCAGATCAAAATGAACCGGGCCAGAGACTATCTGTACGAAAAAAAATATACGATTCAGCAAATTGCCGGATTTCTGGGTTATCCCGACCCCTTTACTTTCTCCAAAGCATTCAAAAAATTCTACAACGTGCCCCCTTCCAAATTCGAATAAAATACAGCAGACAAACAAAGAGGCAACCGGTCGATCCGGCTGCCTCCGCACTTGATGAATCCTTGGTTATTCAGGGTTTAGTTTACATACAGGTCCCTTCAGCGTCCCTCGTACTCAAAAGGAGCTTCATTGGAATACATCTCATGGAAAAATCCTTTATACGGTATATCCTCTTCCAGACATTTAATGAGATACAACAGTTCTTCGTTAGCTTCCAGTTCTTCGCCAGCACGCTGCATTTCCTCAAATTGACCTAGAATATTCTCCAAGAGAGTGACTTGAATAAATAAAGGCAGCTTCTCCAGCATCGAATCTTCGATCTTGGTCTCGGAAGTATATCCAGCGAGGGCGGTTTGGAAATAGTCATCCATGAACTGTTTGCGTTTATCCGCATTCGGCTCAAATTGAATCCAGCCGACGCCGTGTGTCCATAGATCTGCCAGATCATACATATACCAACCGAAGCATGAATTATCAAAATCATACACGGTGATCTGACCGGTATCAAAATCAATCGAGTAATTCCCATCGTTATAATCAAAATGGATCATGCCGAATGTTTCCTTATTTGCATCCAAACCTTGTAAGGTATTTAGAAGCTCAACCATCTTCTCCTTAAGCAGAGGAAATGATTCAGGTACCAGGTTATCGATATATTCACCGCTGTAATTGTCAATCAAATGATGCCGGCGATGGACGGGAGTGTACCCTTTCGATAGTTGATGCATCCTGCCCAGAACTTTTCCGCTATTATAATAGTATTCGCTAAGTGGAACCCCTTCACGGTACTGATAATGGTTTTCTACCAGCAACTTCCCCTTGGCTTTTACAAACATACAGACAAAGAACGTATGCTCATCATAAGTGATCTCTTCCAGAAGATGGCCCTTTTTCGAGCTGACTACATTCGAGACACTTGCACCGTGCTCAAACAGATACCTGACATACTCCAGTTCGGCCATGTAATCTGCCCGCTTTCTGTCAGGCAAAAAAGACACCCGTAGAATTAGCGATTTACGCCCCTTTTGCTCGCAAGTGTAAACGACATTACGTCCACCCTCATGAGGCGGAATAAGCTGAATATCGTAACCCACTAGATGAAACAGCTCGGGTACCAGCGTCAGTACATGTGTATTGCTGATGTTAACAGCTTCGTTAAAATTAATAATAATCTCCTCCAGTAAACATTGTTTGGACGGTTTCCCGCACTGAAATGTCCACAAAAGGAATCTCTGTAATGCAAATATCCTTCTGTGAACCTAAAGCACAATCACCTTGTTAGACATTGAATTCACTCCTCTTGTTTGAATATCACAAGTTTACATAATTATCCCTGATTTGACTAGTATAAAATAAAGAACCGCCCATACGGGCGGCGTGTAAGAATTTTGTATAATTAAAGAATCTCTCCATTGGACTCGATAACTTGTTTGTACCAGTAGAAGGAATCCTTGCGGGTTCTTTCTAATGAACCATTGCCGGCATTGTCTTGATCTACATAAATGAAACCATAACGTTTGCCCATTTCAGAAGTGGAGCAGCTAATGATATCGATAGGTCCCCAGCTAGTGAAACCCATCAATTCAACGCCGTCAGCGACAGCTTCTTTCATCTGTTCGATGTGGCTGCGCAAGTAATTGATGCGATAAGGGTCATGCACTGCCCCGTCCTCTTCCGGTGTGTCGATAGCTCCCATCCCGTTCTCAACGATGAAGAGCGGCATCCGGTAACGATCATACAATCGGTTCAGCGCGACGCGAAGACCAATCGGATCGATAGGCCATCCCCATTCAGTAGCTTTCAGATGAGGGTTTTTGATCTGACTTACCAGCATACCTGAGTTGCTGTTGTCATTTGGGTCATATTTTCCGATATACGTCATGTAATAACTGAAAGCAATAAAGTCCACGGTATTGTCCCGGATAATGGCATCATCCTCAGGAGCTTTAACCAGTTCAATGCCATTTTCCTCAAAATATCTTTGCATATAGGATGGGTATTCGCCCCGTGCCTGTACCTCTGGGTAGAACAGGTTCATCTGATCTTCCTTCATCGTCTGCAACACATCTTCCGGTTTACTAGAAGCAGCATACGTTTCCAGACGGCAGATCATGCAGCCAATCTGAGCATTGGGCATCTTCTCTTTACCACTTTTGACAGCCAGTGAGCTTGCTACAAATTGATGATGCGTTGCCTGATAGGCTACCTGCTCCGGTGTACCCTTAATTTTATCTTCCAGAATGCCGCCGCCAGTATACAGACTTGTCAGCATCATATTCATTTCATTGAAGGTAATCCAGTATTTCACTTTGTCTTTGTAACGGTCAAACAGCGTATTGGCAAATTTCAGATACAGATCGATCATCTCGCGGCTTTCCCAGCCGTTGTATTTGCGGGTTAACTCTACGGGCATCTCGTAGTGAGAGATCGTTACGAGCGGCTCAATGCCGTATTTCAAGAGTTCATCGAGCACGTTATCATAGAAGGCAAGACCAGCTTGATTGGGAACTGCTTCTTCTCCTGTCGGGAAGATCCGTGTCCACGCGATCGAAAGACGAAACACTTTGAAACCCATCTCCGCAAACAAGGCAATGTCTTCTTTGTAGCGGTGGTAGAAATCCACGCCGTTCCGTTTCGGGAAATATACGTCTGTGTTACCGCTCAGGTATTCTTCCAATTGAACAGAATCGACGTCGAAGGTGAAATCCTTGCCATTGCGCTCCTCATGAGGAACGAATGGAGCCATGTCTGAGGTAGAGAGTCCTTTGCCGTCTGCGTCATATGCACCTTCGAGCTGATTGGCAGCAGTAGCTCCGCCCCATAAAAATCCTTCGGGAAATGAGTGTTTAATCGTTTTTGTCATATTGTTTCTCTCCTTTTTTGTATGTGGTATTCATGAAGCTGTCAACGAACGGTGAGGAGAAGCAATTCATTCATTGGAATCACCCCCTTCACCTGAACTGGTACTACATCGAGGTAATCCGGCGTATTGGTTACGATGACTGGTGTCACAAGATCAATACCCGCACCCTGAATGCCATCCATATCAAATTCTAGAAGCAAATCACCCTTCTTCACTTCTTGTCCGGCAGCAACCTTCACGTCAAAATATTTCCCTTTGAGCGACACACTGTTTAGTCCAACATGAATGAGAATGTCGATTCCACTGGATGAGGTCAGCATAATCGCATGTTTACTTTTGGCAACCAACGTGACGGTTCCGTCAAAAGGAGCTGTAACACGTCCATCCTGCGGACGAATGGCAATACCTTTCCCGGTCAATTCCTCGGCAAACGTTTGATCCGGAAGCTCTGATAGCGGCACCAATTCACCAATGAGCGGGCTGAAAACCTCCCCTTTCTTTTCCTCAATGGAATGTACTGTTACAGATGTCACCATTTCTTGAGAAAAGGCAGTGGTTGTCTCCTGATCCTGTTTGGTTAATGTTTGTGTTGAGTCGGACATGGCGGAATTGCGTGTATTTGGCTCATCCCATTTGAGCAGCAAAGTCACCACGAAGGAAACGCTAAAGCTGATGCCTATTCCGATTAATGCATACCAGAAGTTGGACATGCCACCATTCGGCCCAATGTATAACGGAAGTGAAAGCAATCCTGGTACAGCAAAACCGAAGCATTTCAGACCCACTGCGGTAATAAAGCCACCCCCTGCTGCTCCACCGATGAGTGAAGCGTAAAATGGTTTTTTCAGCTTCAAGGTGACACCGTACAGTGCGGGTTCAGTAATGCCAAGCAAGGCAGATATACCACTGGATAAAGCAATGGATTTCATTCTTTTATCTTTGGTCTTGAGGAAAACAGCCGTGACTGCACCAGCCTGGCTCATATTGGTTATCAGGTTGATCGGCAGCAAAAGTACGTCATATCCGAGTTTGCTCAGATTCTGCAATGTGCCTGGGAAGAACGCATAATGCATTCCCGTCATAACAATCAGAGGCATGAAGCCGCCAAGAATAATGCCGGTTAACGGACCCGAATGGGCAAAGAGCCAGGAAGTGCCCATTTCCAGATAGATGCCCATGTAATTCCCTAGGGGGCCAATCGCAATTAATAGAATCGGCACCGTGATGACTAGTACAATCATCGAGGTAAAGATGACTTTGACCGGACCGGGAATAAAACGATCCACCCAGCGATGTACATAACTCAGAAGCCACACGCCCAGAATAATGGGAATAACGGACTGGGTGTAATTCACAATGGACACGGGCAGCGAGAGAAAACGGATCGGTTCAAGCTGGTTTGCCAGATACGCATTCAGCATCGTAGGATACAATAACGTTCCTGCAAGCGTCAGGGCGATATATTCATTCACTTTGAACTTGCGGGCAGATGATAGAGCCAGAAGAAAAGGCAAGAAATAAAAGGCCGCGTTTGCGATGGAAGACAGAACTTGATACTCACCACTGTTCTCCTGTATCGCTCCAAGTGTAACGAGCAATGCCAGAATCCCCTTTAACATCCCGGTACCTACGATGGCAGGCAGAATCGGAGTGAAAATGCCGGAGATCGTATCCAAAACAGCATTAATCCCTTTAGAGCGTGGCGCGTCTGTTTCGGGCTTCGATATGCCACTCTGCTTCATCTGATCCTCGATCTGCTCATATACGGCTGCAACCTGGTTGCCAATGACCACCTGAAACTGATCGTTTTGAAACTGTGCGCCGAGCACACCATCGAGTGCTTTGATCTGTTCCAATTGAACTTTGTTTTGCTCTCGAACGTTGAAACGAAGCCGTGTGATGCAATGCCAGGCTTGGGTAATATTCTCTTGTCCTCCTGTTAACTGGATAATTTCTTTGGACAACTCCCGATGATTCATGCTGCTTCCTCCTTTTTTGGCGAAAAAAAAACCAAATGTAATACCGGCCCGCCGCAGATGCGGAGTCGGAAACATTTGGTGGTGCCTGATCGAATCAGTAACACTCCATATTCAATTCATATTGATGATGGTATAACTTCAAACAGGTTGTATGGAGATCAATCCGTAGCGGTACGGGATGTCACTCTCTCGATGTGGATCATGAGATATACCATCTCATCGGGAGTAATCACGAATCCGCGTTGCTGCTCCATCGCCTCCTTTATTTTGAGTGCGCATTGGAAACTGACAGGATATCGCTCCGACAATACATCATATAGAAATTGCTGATCTTTAAACGAGAGCACTTCCCGGTTCAACTGACGAACAATAAAGTATCTCAGATGGGTGATGAACCTGGAAAAATCAGCAGATTCCTGATTCAGTGCCATTCCAAAATGTTCTGTCATGATACCTAAAATGTCATTAATCATCTGTGTAATTTTAATCGTTTGGTTCATACTGCCCGAGTCGAATTGTGAGTTCACGAAATGAAGGGCAATAGAGCTTGATTCACCAGATGGCAATGAGACTTGAAAAGCATCATTGATTTTTCGAACTGCCCATTCTCCGGCACGGTATTCGGCAGGATATAGATGGCGAATGTCCCAATGAAGCGGATTTTGCACATCCACGCCTTTTTTGAAACGATCCAGCGCAAAATGAATATGGTCCGCAAGTGTTAACAGGATCGAGTCATTCAGCTTTTTTCCGATTATCGTCTTGCCTTCTTCAATAATCTGATCCGTAATATCGATGACTTGCAGTGGGATATCACTGAGAAATTGTTCAACTCGCTGATATTTATCATTCGAGCCAATTCGGAACATTTTCTGGATCTGGCTCTGCTCAATCGGCTGTCCCTTTACTTTTTTGAAGCCAACACCCGTTCCGATGACAATGACTTCGTAGCCTTCGGCGTCTTCCGCCAGTGCGATGTTGTTATTTAACGATTTTTTAAACCTCATGATGCAATCACCCCCAGTATGCAAAAAGCACCACCAATGTCCAATTCACAAGTAATAAACAAACTTGTGGAATCCAGACTTTGGTGGTGCCTGATCGAATCAGTGACACTCCTTATATAGCTGTATATTATATCAGCTATGTAATCGTTGTCAATACCATTACTCTGGAATTGTTCTGCAGGTGGTTCATCGTGGAACTTTCCCTCTATAAACTGACATCAAAACGAATAACCTATTCATCTGGAGTCTTGTTTTCCCGAGCATCATAATAGTATCGAATCAGAATATCCTGATCATAGTTGCCAAAACCTTTGCCAAACAGGGTAAGTCCGCCTCGGCCAGCTACTCCCTCTTCTGGCTTCAATCCAAAGGTCCAATAGGTGGATGCACCAAGATTCAGGTCTTGAACACGCACGTCCGAGATGCGCTGACCATCCATAAACGTGCCTTCCCCGTTAATACGCAGCATTTTCAATACACCATACTGGTTGACGTCCAATTTCCACCATAGTGGTGTATGTTTACCTTTCCGATCCCCGAAATCGCCAGGGCTTGTCCAAATCCCGAGGTCATTGCCGTTAAGGGTAAAGCGAATATCAGACGGCCAGTTTTCGTTCACCTTTGGCGCTTCCGAGCTTAGTTCAAGGGAAATTTCAATCTCCCGAAGATGCTGTTCTTTATTCAGATAATTGGGAATCTTATATTCAAGAAAACCTCGTGCCATCCAAAGGATTCCCGCGTTCACCCGATCCGGGTCCATAAAGCAGGCAGGTGTGTCGTACTGTCCAATCATCTGCGTAGTTGTCGCAATCCCGCAGGTCGGCGATGCTTCGTAATCTGTATATTGACCTACCGGTATGGATATTTCATGGTAAGGAGCGTCAACAGGTTCTGGTGACAGGTTAATAGTCATGAACTCTCGTACGATAAAACAGTACTTATAGGTTCCGCCGTTCTCCCGTTTCATTCGGCTGCCGACAATTCCGGCTTTTTGCAGCTTGCTGACATGTGTACTTACAATAGCTTTGCTCAGAAAAAGCTCTTGGGCAAGCGCATTGATATGCATTTCTCTGTTTTGTAGCAGCAGGCGCACAATGTTTAAACGGGCTTCACTTCCCAGTGCCTCGTAAATTAGCAATGAAGCTGCATCTGTCCCAAGCATCATGATGTTCACTTCCTTTTTGAGTAAAATCGATCTATTTCAATCTCAGAATTCGTTATTTAGCGAACTCATCAAAATGAACTTGCTCAATATATAAGCATTATGATACATATTAGATAACAAATCAATGAATTGATTTTGCTTTTAAGCGAATTCAATATCGCTGTTACTTCTTTCAAGAATATGAATTCATCCAATGGAGGTACTTACCATGCTTACATCCAAAATGCTTATCGATAAAGACTTTCAGATTGCTGAAGTAGATCCGCGTGTCTATGGTTCATTTATAGAACATCTGGGACGGGCCGTATACGGCGGTATTTATGATCCAGGTCATCCTACTGCAGATGCTCAAGGGTTCCGTCAGGATGCCATTGAAGCGATTAAAGCTTTGAACGTACCCGTCGTTCGTTACCCTGGTGGCAATTTCGTATCCGGTTACAACTGGGAAGACGGTGTGGGCCCGGTAGCGGAGCGCAAACGCAGACTTGAACTCGCTTGGTGGACGATTGAAACGAATGCAGTTGGAACAAACGAATTTGCAGATTGGGCCAAACTCGTTGGAACCGAAGTGATGATGGCTGTAAATCTGGGTACTCGCGGTATTGATGCGGCCAGAAACCTGATCGAATACTGCAACCACCCATCTGGCACATACTGGAGTGATCTGCGTATCTCTCACGGTTACAAGGACCCGCATAAATTCAAAACCTGGTGTCTAGGCAACGAAATGGACGGCCCTTGGCAGATTGGTGCAATGACTGCATATGAATATGGGCGTATTGCCAATGAGACGGCTAAAGCGATGAAATGGGTAGACCCGGATATCGAGCTTGTGGCTTGCGGCAGTTCCAGCCGTGACATGAGTACATTTGCAGATTGGGAAGCAACCGTGCTGGATCTCACCTATGAAAATGTGGACTACTTATCCCTGCATCAGTATTACAACAACAATAAAGAGAACACGTATGACTTCCTGGCGACATCGCTGGATCTGGATCAATTTATTGATAGTGTGGCTTCAATCTGTGATTTTGTACAAGCCAAGAAACGCAGCAAAAAGAAATTAATGCTGTCTCTGGATGAATGGAATGTCTGGAAATCCATCGGCACAAGCCGTATGGAAGAACGTTGGCAGATTGCGCCTCCAGAGTTTGAAGATGTGTATACACATGAAGATGCACTAGCTGTGGGTTGTTATCTGATTACCATACTTAAACACGCCGACCGTGTAAAAATGGCTTGCCTTGCTCAGTTGATTAACACCATTGCACCAATCATGACGGAAAATAACGGAGCGATCTGGTTCCAGACGACCTATTTCCCGTTCATGCATGCATCCAACTTCGGTCGTGGTACGGTGTTGCGATCCATCACAACTTCACCTAAATATGATTCCAAAGACTTTACAGATGTGCCTTATCTCGAAGCAATCAGTGTGCATGATGAAGAAAACGGCACGATCACGATCTTTGCGGTGAACAGACATCTGGATGAGAAGTTGGAACTGAATGTGGATCTGCGCTCCTTCGGAGAAACGACATTTGTGGAACATATCGTATTGGAGAACAACGACTTGAAAGCCACCAATACCAAAGAAAACCCACGTAACGTTGTTCCTCACAACGGCGGATATACAACGGTTGATCAAGGTAAAGTGCAAGCAGTCTTGAACAAAGCATCATGGAACGTCATTCGTCTGAAAACCAAACAGGCTTAAAGGCTTAATAACAGCGGAATAGAATCGGTTTCCACTCTGCAACAACAGCAATGCTTTTCGCACCGCGTGCAGCTCCCAGCGCGCGGTGCTTTTTGCTGTATGACAATGGTCGGTCGAACTACATGGTATCAAATTTAGATGTTAGACGAGTATTTGAAACCTCAGTTTTCATTCCTCGCAACGAAGGAATTTAACGAACACAGGAGAAGTTATGATGCAGAATCAGCCCCTTTTCACCTACATTTTGCAGCAAATAGGGTGTGTCTTGTTCGTTAGAATTTTAACGGCTTGATATTGACCCGAATAAGGTTTCTGAAGTTCGTTAGCGCTGAGCAAGCATACTATATTGAGCTGGTTCGAACCTCATATACAGCATAAGCAAATAAGCCACCCTCCGTTTGGCTTACGGAGAGCAGCTTGCAATTAAGCATCTAGCGGAGAAGATAAGGAACAGACCAGATCAGAAAGAAATCAGATCACCCAACATACTAGCAATACTTCCTTCCCAAATGAAAAGAAGGTTGTATTCTATTTCACGATTTTCATTTCAAGTATTATCCTTGTTGTGCTTCCTCTTCACCTTCGGTTTCAGCCTGAGCTGCCTGGCTTGCTGGAGTCATCAGCCCTTGAACTGCCCCCATAAATGGCTGAATCTGCTTAATCATGCCATACCCCATTTTGACCACAGGTGTAAACCGCTGGATCATGCCAAACAACCGCATACCACCGCCTAACATACCTCCAATTGAGCCTGCACCGCCAACTCCGCCGAAGCCACCTAACAACGAGCCTAGCATAGGCATGAAAGAGGATACCTGAGCTGACCGAGACGATGAACGAGACATCGACCGTGATCGCACCTGCGACTTACAAGTGCTGTTCACCCGTTTACGGTTCCGAGAGGAGGCTGTTTTTCTCTTCACCCCTGCTTTAGGTTTGGTTTTGCGAGCACTGCCTTCAGATGAGGTTGCTGTGATTGCAGCCTGAGTAAGCTTTCCGCCCCCGGTAAGCACTACGCCTTCGCTGTTAACGCCAGAGATGTACCCGACGTACGTTTCACCATTATGAAGAGTCACGCAGACTGGGCGATCCTTGAGCCGTTTCACCCGGACGTGTATTTCATTGGTCTTAGCCATGGAATTCACCTCACTTGACTTGATCTACTTCAGTCTACGCAATGGGTGGACGACTTGCCTGTGCGATAGTACATCCGTGTGCCGAAATTGAAAAATGACCAGCGCTTCATTGGATAAAGTAAAATCGTTTGGGGGTCTAGCTCTTCCGGTAAGCAACCTTGTGAAAAGCATTGATATAACGAAACAGTGCCTCACCATCATCAGGCACATGCGCGCTTCTATCCAGTGGCAGCATCATTGCCTGATATGGTTCTGGCACCATTCTATATTGATGGATATAGGAGGTCAGGATGAACCCGTTGCGTTGCCAGAACTGAATGCGTTCCTGATGAGCCCCCGTTGTCCCGGACTCCGCCTCGATAAGTATCCCTTTGATCTTATGTTCCCTTAACGCCCAGGCTCTGAGCTGCTCCAGCATCCAGGTTCCTATGCCCAATCCGCGCAGCTTCTGATCAACTGCGAGGTAGTCAATGATCAGAATGCAGTCCACAGCCTTCCCCTCTAGTCCAGTAACAGCCATCGCAACCACTTTTCCCTGATGCACACCCGTGTGTAAATAACCAACCCCTCGGTCCAGCATACTGCGCAGAATCACTTTTGTCTTCGCACCGCTTTGAAAGGCCTCATGATAGATCCGCTCCATCCGTGCCCACATTGCTTCATCCCACTCCTCTATAGTAGTAAACTCTAATTCCAGCATCTCGTTCACCTCCAGAACTTTATTATACCTTCTAATACGAATCGATATAAAATCGGTGCTCAACCTGTTCTCTTTATAACGCCAATTTGGTCAGGAATTGTTCAATCTCGTCCATATACTCAGCGGTGGTAATACTTCTTGGAGCAAACAGGAATCTCAGCCCCATTCTCCATTCCGAGCCTGCAATGGATGTAGGAAGCATCGAATGCTCTGTGTTTTGGAAAATCTTCTCGTGAAGCAAATACGACGGCTTGACTTCCTGACGATATGCACGCTCGGTATCCTTGATATCGACATTGACGTCATCTTCTCCAAGCAATAGCAGGACTGGTGTTTTGAAATTGTGCAAATCCTCCGTTGCATCCACTGTGAAGTTTTTACTCACAAAGTTCCAACGATCCTTATTCATCTGCTCCTCACCTTGACGTGCAAGCCTAATGTATTCCTCATAAGAACCATGACGTTTCAACACATCATTGATCTTGTTATTGTAATCCACCTGTGCTTGTATCTCAGCCGCCGAAAATCCATCCTTGGCCATTTGACTCCTTGTGTTGTATTCCCCCTGTCTCAGCCAATTGATCGCTGGAGAAACGAGAATACTAAATGCAAGATTTTCCTTGCCTGCAAGCTTGGGAATGACCCACCCCGCCTGACTTGCTCCCCATACACCAATTTTGGAACCATCAATCATCGGCTGCTCTTTCGCCCAAGCGATAGCGTGCTCGGCTTCAACTACCCGATCATCGATGCTTTGATTCAGCCAGTTGCCTTCGGAACCACCTATGCCGCGTTTGTCCAGCGACAACGAAGCGTATCCTAAGGAAGCAAGGCGCTCCCACAATGGCTTATATCCATCACTATGTGCCGAATCAATCGGACCATCACCATGGATGAAAAGCACGAGTCCCAGCTTGCCTGATTCGTTCTCAGGCAGAGACAGTGTACCTGTCAGTTTGCCTTGTGGGGTTTGAATTTCGATGTGTTGTTCGACTATACTGTAGTCCTGTTGCACAATAATGTACGTTCCTGTACCAACAATTAATAAAATGAAGACGACTAGTGAAATCCAGATTCCTTTACGTTGAAGCATGATATTCTCCTTTGCGGGTCATATAATTCCATTGTTGTTCACCGAGAAGCATGCCGGTCATCCAGCTTTTTGTACTGTTTTGTGTGTGAAACTGCAAACGTTCGTACATCTGAATGGCTTTCAGGTTGTAACTTGCCACATGCAGACTGAGATACGACATCTGCGGGGATTGCAGCATGTATTGCTGCGCCCAAGCGAGTAATTGTCTGCCGATTCCCTTGCGCTGATGTTGTGGATGCACAACGATATCCTCGATGTAACATTCCTGCGTCACAGGTTCGTGTTTCAGCAAATGAATTCCGGTTAACAGTAGGAGGCGTCTCCAAGCGCTGATGTGATTGCAAGCGTCCCACACCTGGGAACCCTTCACCTTTCCAGAGCTCTGTTCATGAGAGCCGGGTTTCCACTTCAACGACATCGTGCCCACAATGACATCGTCTTCTCGTGCGACCACGCGCAGATTTCCAGTATCTCGGAGAACATGATGCAGCATCTGCTCAAAGGCTGTAGCCAGATCTGACAAGGACATTGCAGTGGATCTCTGGAATTTATGTCCAAATCCATAAGCCATCAGTTCGCTGGCTATTTTGTAACGATCAGGCTGGAGGTGTTCAATCTGAACGAGATGTGTCATAAGGAAACCTCCTGTTCTGTTATAATCTGTGACAGTAATTCATAATGAAGCTTGTCGGGTGTGAACAACGATAAATACGATTTTTCCACCATGAGAAGCGGCCCCTGACAGACATACCCCACCTCTTCGGCGTTAGCATAAAAATGCTGAATGTGAGCAGTCAGTTGTTCTTCATTTTCCACATATAGATGACAGGACAGGTACGTACCCGCTGGCAGCATCAGATGATGCATCCCTTCCTGAGTGGGAGTGTACATGCCTACGATGCCGGACGAATCGTAGACATAATGGAGATCTGCTTCAAACAGATTGGTGATCTTGCCTTTGTGCTGTACAAGTGTCTGCGCATTCAGAGTGGCAGTAGCCTCCATCTCAAACCAAAGCGATAGCGGCGTGGCTTCGCGCTGAATGATGTTATATGCTGTCTCCATCGGATCGGCAAGATGTACTTTTTCCTCCAATAACTTCTCCATAAAATGCTTGGTCTCCTGAAGTTTCTTAATCTCGGCTTCGGTATCGATCAGTGCCTGATGAAAGAGTCGTGTGATCTCTTCGGGAGTCAGACGTGTAAGACATTCTTTGATCACTTGAACGGACAGCCCCATCTTACGCAGCAATAAAATATGGGCAAGCCTGTACACTTCATCTATGCCATACATCCGGTACTGATTATCACCTGTGTAAGCCGGATGCAACACTCCCTTTTCCTCAAAATAACGAATTTGATGTACCGATACGTGCATCAGCTTGGCCAATTCGCTAATTGTAATTTCAGCATTCACTGTCATCTCCACCTTCGCTGTTCTTCGTGTACATAGCATAAACCTTAGGTCAGACCCAAGGTCAAGCCTCGTTTTCAATTCAAATCAGTTTTTTTCGCAGATGTACAAAAAAAGCAAGTCATCTCGCTGACCTGCTTTGGATTTGATTTCTTGTATTTTCCTGCCTCAGATATGCTCAATATACATCTCATTCAAAATATGACCCATACGATATGTGTGCTCTGCCAATTCAGATTTCACATATGATTCAATATCACTCTTTTCGATATTGTACAAGACCTCAATTTCTTTAGAAAAAAGAAGGTGTCCCTCATTGATTTTCTGCTCCAACGAGGTTATCTGTTTGGGTTTCAGATCACCACCAAGCACCTGCTGAAGTGCTTGCACATATGTTTCAAGAGAACGCGCTCCGACGATTTTCAACCCTTGATTCTCTTCATTCACAATGATAATTGATGGGAAACCTCTCACTCCCAAACTAGCCACACTCTCAAAGTCTTCCTCTAATAACTCTTGTGCAGATTGCTGTGCAGCCGCCTCAACCACTTCTTTACCATTCAAGCCCAGTTGATTGACGATATCGGTCAGCACATCATCTTCTCCAATATTTCGATTAAATGCAAACACGGCTTCACGCGCACGTCTTAAAAAGTCCTGTTCTTTCCCAGGCTGCGTATTCTGAATGACCTTAAATACGCGAGATGGCGGATAGGAAGAAAGTATTGGATTATCATGCCATAAGGAACCGTCGATGGGCATGCGTGAATGTTCACCCACTTCCTTCCAATGCGCTGCAACGTCCGAAGGTTTCTGAATCCCGTTAGCACCATCCGAGAAACCATTCCAGTTAGCCAATAGCCCACCCATTTTGATTTGCAGCGTAAAATAATGGCCGTATTCCTCAATAAACCGATGAAGCACAGGCTCAAGCGCCCAGCAGTGAGAGCAGATCGGATCTGTTGCGTAATAAAGAGTTATCCTTTTCTCAACGTGATTCAGATTGATTTCTTGCATCGCCTCTTCCTCATTCACACCACATACGCCTGTTTCCAGATCACACATCATTGATTCGTTACTCACGTTATCCCGCCTTTATATTGTCTTATGAATTGATTTTCCTGTGTTAGTTTGATTATAATGTCTACAATCTTCTGAACAAGTACGATTCTTTTTCTGACTTAGTATCAAAAAGTATACTATTGGAGGGTATCAAGTGAAATACGAGTTTAATTTTGATCAGTTATGTCCAGCGACTTATGCATTTCA
Organism: Paenibacillus sp. AGC31; assembly: GCF_057334655.1. Lineage (NCBI taxonomy): Bacteria > Bacillati > Bacillota > Bacilli > Caryophanales > Paenibacillaceae > Paenibacillus > Paenibacillus sp. AGC31. Next base: position 126,757 of record NZ_JBHFJH010000045.1, on the reverse strand, counting down.
GGTCATTGGAGGCAAGTGGAATCTTCCGATCCTGGCAATCCTCAGTGAAAATGACTGTATACGTTACAATGAATTAAAAAGAAGACTGCCTGGCATTACCGGAACGATGTTAACGAACTGTTTGAAGGATTTGATTCATTCCGGCATCGTGCATCGGGAGCAATATAACGAGGTGCCACCGAGAGTGGAGTATTCGCTCACAGAATCAGGCAAGGAATTGGTTCCTTTAATTGAATCCATGGTATTGTGGGGTCAGAAAAATATGAAAGCAGGCGTGAAGCAACAAGATATATAACATCTGGCCTTATGTAACCCCTAAGTTTAGATCTTCATTTTTGAATCACTCTGTACACTTTGTTCAACGGCAAAAAGGCTATTTCACTGGACCATCATGTCCTTTGAAATAGCCTTACCTTTATAAATACAAGACGACCGCTTGTTTACGACGTGTACACATCTAACTATTCAGGTCGTCATCTTCCTCATTTCCTAAATACATAACCGTTTTTTCTCCCTCAACCAATCTAATGATCTGCTTTCGTAATTTTGAAGGAAATAAAGGTAGTTCGTTTATATTTTTAATTTCGAGCCATTCATATTCCACTTGATTTTCGTCAATTGGCAGAATAGAACTATCTTGGTCTATCAATCCTATGTACTCGCATAAAAAAACAAAATCTACACGATGAAGAGCTTCACCGTATACCCCTTCAATGACAAATTCCAGTGATAACGGTTCTACATCTATTCCGATTTCTTCCGCAACTTCACGCTTCACAGCATCCGTCAAGGTTTCACCTGCATTCTGGCTCCCACCAGGCAGGATGTAGATGACTTCATCATTATCATCCTGCTTCATTGCAAGCATTCTCCCGTCTTTAATGATCAATGCTTTTGCAGAATTTCTAATCTTTCTCTCCATTGCTAATCCCCCATATATATCTGTATCATGTTGCTGAAGGTTGATTCCATTTAACATCACGATCTCCATGAAGAATATCTTAACACATACATCTAAACAAATTCTGAACAATCAAATCAACTCACTCTTGGCGACCTCCATGAAAGCAGCCATGGACGGAGAGATCCATTTTTCCCGATGCCAGAGCATTTGCGCAGAAAAGGATACATCTGATAAATCCCACGGCAGAGCAACCACTTCCCCTTCGCTCAACTCTTTCTTCAAAGCCATTTCAGGTAATAAAGCGATCCCTAGGCCAGCCACAACACATTGTTTAATGGCTTCTACACTATGAAACTCCAGCTCTGTCAGAGCATCCACACCTTTCTTTGTTATGGATTGATCAAAATGAGTGCGATACGAACAGTTCTTTTCGGTCAGCAAAAAATGCTGTTTGTGGAAGTCATCAATGACCAACTCGGAACGCGATGCTAACATATGATCGGGAGAAACCACCATTTGAAAGGTCTCATCCTTTAAAAACTCTGATTGAAGGTCTTTGGAATTAATAGGCTCATCCAATACAAAAACGACATCGGCATGCCCTTCTCTCAGACTCGATTTAAGCTCTTGCCCAGACAAGGGGCGGAACAATAACCGCACACCAGGATAGTCTGCTCGAAAGCGTTTGAACAAGGCTGGAAGAAGATATGCACACAGCACTTCGTCTGCTCCGATCACAACCGTTCCCGCCAATTCTCCGTGCTGACTGGATATGCACTTTGCTTCCTCTACATCGTTTAAAATCTTAGTGGCGTAAGGCAGAAACTGTTGGCCAGCATCCGTTAACACGACCTTTTTGCCTAATCGATCCAGCAATTTTACACCAAGCTCTTCTTCCAGCGATTTGATTTGCATGGTTATGGTAGAGGGTACATAGCTCAATAATTCAGCAGTTTGACTAAAGCTGCAGGTCGATGCAAGTGTCCAAAAGGTTTTTAGCTGGCGTATTTCCATGAGTCACGTACCTCCCAAGTTCAAAAAAAATGAATGATATGTTCGATAACGTTTCGTTGAATTGATAATAGACGTATTGTAGAGTGAAATCAAGTTATTACTATTTTATAAGGAGAATCAATCTATGAACGATTATGAAACATATAACCTTGGAGATACATTACTTCGATCGGGACAACAGCTCCCTCAAGCCTTTATCGCTTACAAGACCTATGGAAACTTAAACGCGGCAAAGGACAATGTTATTGTTGTCCCAACATGGTTTGCTGGAATTCACACAGATAATGAATGGTTAATTGGAACGGACAAGGCACTGGACCCCAGTCGTTATTTTATCGTTGTGCCCAATATGTTGGGTAACGGGTTATCGTCTTCTCCTAGTAATACCCCTGCCCCATATGATAAGAACAACTTCCCTCTCATCTCCATGTATGACAATGTACGTGCCCAACATCAACTCATCACTCAAAAATTCGGTATCTCCAAAATCAAACTTGTTGTGGGCTGGTCTCTGGGAGCCATGCAGGTTTATCAATGGGGAACCAGTTATCCTGAGATGGTCGAGCGTATTGCCCCCTTTGGCGGAACGGCAAAGAGCAGACCCCATACACAGTTGGTATTCGAAGCAATGATCGCGGCGTTACAGGCAGATTCGAATTATAAAAATGGTAGATATGAACGCCCTCCGGTTGCTGGTCTCGCAGCGATGGGAAGAGCTTATGCTCCATGGGGGTTTTCGCAGGCGTACTATTTGGAGAAATTGTATCAATCTGAGGGTTACGACTCCTTGCAATCTTATGTAGAAGATTACTGGGATCAGGTATTTCTTCCCTTCGATGCTAACGACTTGATTACCATGCTGCGTACAGGAATCTATGGAGACATTAGCGATAATCCCGTAGATGACGGCAACTTCGAACAGGCGTTAAGCAAGATCACCTCTCCTGCACTCGTTATGCCAGGATCAAGTGACTTGTTCTTCACGCCAGAAGACAGTGCGTATGATGCTCAGCATATGCCAAACGCGGTGTATCAACCTATACAGTCCAAGTGGGGACACTGCTTTGGAATCGGAGCAAACGAAGAGGATTCACTCGTTATCGATCGTCATCTAAAGCAATTTTTGGAGACATGAGTAAAAAAAGAAGGAGTACAAAGTAAAAAAAGTGCACAAAGCTCATTATTCTTTTCTCCGCTACAACTCAAAAGTAAAAAAAGATACCAGTTCTCGTCAATAACCTTTATATCCCGTTCCCCCTTTCTCGTTTAGAATATTTTCAAGAAAGCGTTATTGAAATATGACTGATAAGGGGGAAAAGAAATGAACAAGAAAACGAAAGCCTTAGTCTTGTCTGTGTGCATGTCAACCTTATTACTCGCAGCCTGTAGCAATGGAAACGGTGCTGATAAAGGTTCAACGACGGACACGGATTCCAACGAGGCTGGAACGACAACCATTCATACCGTAACATCAGAATACTCCTCTGCAAAATATCCAAAGGGCGACGATATCACCAACAATGTTTGGATTAAGCGATACAAAGAGAAGTTTAATATTGATGTCAAAACAGACTGGGTTAGCGATGAGTACGATACAAAACTCAATTTGGCTATCGCATCGAACGATCTTCCTGACGTATTCAGAGTTAATCCATCACAACTGAGACAGTTAGTCGAAGCAGATATGGTCATGGACCTTACCGAGGTATTTGATCAACACGCTTCAGATCGTCTCAAAGGTTACATGGAAGCAGATGCGGACAGTTACGAGTCTGGAAAGAAAGACGGTAAGCTATACGGGATACCACAGATGCACTGGGGATTAATTGAACAACCAGACTTCATCTGGATCCGGAACGACTGGAAAGAAGAATTGGGAGTCCCAGATCCAAAATCTGTGGAAGACATCAAAAATATTGCACTAAAATTCATGGAAAAGCACAGTGGTTATGGTATAGCGGTAGACCAATCGTTGGATTACCTCAACCTGCTTGCCATTGCATGGAATGCGCATCCGGATATGTGGATGGAGGATAGCACTGGAAAACTCGTGTACGGCTCCGTGCAGCCTGAGATGAAAAATGCGCTGGCTGAGTGGTCAGAATGGTACAAGCGAGGCATCATTGATCCGGAATTTGCAATCAAAGACTTTAATGCGATGAACGCGGATATCGTAGCCGGCAAAGTGGGAATGCAGCCTTATTACCAATGGTGGGGTTATAATCCGGGTGTCGATACGGTATCCAATCTGGGTAAGGACGCCATCTTCTACCCTTATATCATCCCTACCGTTGATGGGAAAGAAGCCAAACAATCCATCTTTTTCGCTAACAACAATTATATCGTCATGAAAAAGGGATTTAAAAGTCCTGAAGAAGTGATCAAAATTTTGAACGACTATGCTTATATTGTGGATGAAGGCAATGGCAAGGAATCCACAGAAACGTTATCCGCCTTGCTGGACAACGATATTGCCCATGTTGTTGGAGCGTTCCGTGTACTTAATCCGAATTCCGATTACGAGCAATTTGAGGCGGTCTCCGCTGCCCTTCAATCCAAGGATACCAGTGGACTCACGACTTCGGGTATGTGGCAAAAATATAACAACAGTGTGGAATTCATAGAGAATGCAACCCCAGGAGCAGTTGGTGATTATTTGCAACAAGGGGCTCCAAAGAACGCGTATGGTCTTGCCAAGAAAGTACTGGACAGCGAGAACTATACAAAGACGGCCTTATGGGGTGTTACGCCAGAAATACTTTCAAGCTACGGCACAACCTTGGATGATATCCTGACCGAAGGTTTCACCAAGATCATTATGGGTAGCGAAAGTATCGATTATTTCGATGTTATTGTCCAAAATTGGCGTGCAGCTGGGGGCGATGACGCAACTCAGGCAGTTAATGAAGCCTACGGGAAGAAATAATCTCGTTTGTCACAAAGAGGGGATGAGGGTGATCTCTCCCCTTTATTTGATAGCGATTACATTTGGCGTACAAGGAACGGAGGAATATGTATGTTGAGAAAATGGAAGCAGCAGAGTCCTTACCATCTCATGTTGATCCCAAGCCTGGTCTTGGTCTTCATCTTTTGTTACATCCCTTTCTACGGACTTATTATTGCGTTTCAGAAGTACAATCCGGGTCTCGGCTTCAACTCGCCATGGGTAGGGTGGGATAATTTTACCCACATATTTAATCAGCCGAACTTCGTAAGAACGATCTGGAATACATTGTACATGTCTGTCTTTAAGATTATCGGTGGTATAATCGTACCCGTAATTTTCGCATTATTGCTTAACGAGGTACTACACAGTGGAATTAAACGTACATTTCAAACACTTGTCTACATTCCGAACTTCCTCTCTTGGGTCATTATGGCTGGCATCATGCTGGATATCCTTAGCTCCGACGGTATTATCAATACATTTCTAAGTGTATTTGGGATTGCACCGATCTCCTTCCTTGGCACACCCTCTATTTTTCCTTGGACGATGATTGTGAGTGACATATGGAAAGGCTTCGGATTTGGCACGGTTGTTTATTTGGCAGCTCTGACCAGTATTGATCCGGGACTTTATGAGGCCGCAGTGATCGACGGAGCGAAACGGTGGAAGCAGACCGTCTACATCACGTTGCCTCTCCTCATGCCAACCATTGTTTTAATGACCGTACTTTCACTTGGGAACGTACTCAATGCTGGCTTTGACCAAATCTATAATCTCTACTCCCCTGTTGTTTATCAGACCGGTGATATTATTGATACCTATGTCTACCGTTTAGGAATTCAACAAGCACAGTATTCAATTGGTACCGCTGTCGGGTTATTCAAATCGATCATTTCCAGTGTTCTCGTTGCTGTATCGTACATCCTGGCTTACAGAGTGGCTGGCTATCGTATCTTCTAAGAAGGAGGAACTTACATTATGATCTATGATAAAAGTATGAGCAGACGTGTATTTCTTATCATAAACTACACCATATTGCTTCTAATCTCTCTCCTATGTATCCTGCCGTTTATCAACCTGCTGGCTGTTTCATTCAGCAGCAGCGCGGCTGTATCTGCGGGGAGTGTTACGTTCTGGCCTGTGGAATTTACGACAAAAGCCTATGAATTTGCATTAACTGGAGGATCATTTTTCTCCTCTCTCTGGGTAGCCATTCAACGAACCGTTATCGGAACGTTGGTGAATCTGGTTCTGATCGTACTCACGGCTTATCCCCTCTCCAAATCAAAACAAAAATTGATGGGGCGTAATATCTATATGGGATTTTTCATCGTAACCATGTTATTCAGTGGAGGTCTAATTCCAACCTATCTGGTAGTCGTCAAAATGGGACTGATCGATTCCATATGGTCTCTGATCCTGCCTGGGGCCCTCCCCGTATTCAGTATGATTATCCTCATGAATTTCATTCGGGGGCTGCCCGAGGAGATTGAAGAATCAGCCATTATCGATGGTGCTGGGCCTGTACAGGTATTGCTTCGTATTCTACTCCCACTTCTCAAGCCCGCTCTGGCTACGGTTGGTTTGTTCAGTATCGTTGCTCACTGGAATTCGTGGTTCGATGGCATTATCTATATGAACAATCCAGACAATTATCCATTACAAAGTTACCTCCAGACCCTTCTGCAAAGTTTTGAGCAAATCATGCTGAAATCTGGGTCAGATTATACGCAGCTGTTGTCCATGATGAACGCCAGGACGGGGCGCGCCGCTCAGATGTTCCTGGGTGCCATTCCGATTTTGCTTGTGTATCCATTCTTACAGAAATATTTCACCAAAGGTTTGGTGTTAGGTAGCGTCAAAGGGTGAACAAAAGGGCTTGCAGTTCATACTGCGAGCCCTTTGTTTATATCTAAACTTATTTTTATGATCGCTGTACTGCATTATGAGATGCATAAATGAAAGCATGAATGACTATTTGGCTTCTAGGATGGCAGGCAGCAGAATGGAGAAAATGGTACCTTCACCCATTTTACTCTCCACCTGTATTCCATAGGGTTTCCCAAAATGAAGTTGAATTCGCCGCTGCACATTATGCAATCCAATCCCATTCGTTCCCGTACGTGCACCGGACTTCTCTTCCAATAGATTCTGCATCGTTTGATGATCCATCCCCACGCCATTATCACAGATTTCGATCACAACTTCATCCAGCTGTGATTGAATCCGAATAGTGATGATTCCGTCTTCTTCCAGTTCGGCCAGACCATGAAAAATCGCATTCTCCACAATCGGCTGCAGGATCATTTTGGGCATGCGATAATTCAGCAGTCTATCCTCAACCTCATATCTCATCTGAATACAACCATAGTACCTGACATTCTGAATCGTTACGTAATTCGCTATATTATCGAGTTCTTCACAAATGGTTACGAGAGTTCCATCAGATTTTGTTGCATAGCGGAGCATCGAGATTAGTGCATCGGTCATTTCCACGATTTTATCAGCCTGCTGCATCGAGGCAATCCATTTCACCGACCCAAGGGTGTTATACAGAAAATGAGGCTTGATCTGGTCATGGAGCGCACGCATCTCGGCCTTGGCTTTATCTATCTCTTCCTGCTGCATCCGTTCGACCAACCGTTTCAATTCGTGTGACATTCTGTTGAACCGAATGGATAAATGGCCAATCTCATCTCTGGAGCCAATAGGTACAACTTGTTCGAACTGACCTTTCTCCACTAGAGCAATATTCCGCAGCAATTTTTTAATGGGAGTTGTGATCACGTGAGATAAAAAGATGGATATGACGGCAGCAAAAAGAACAATAACGATGGCAAGCGTCACCAGATTACGGCCCAATATTTTGCCATCAGCAGTCAGTTCATCCAAAGGCATATATAAGTAAGTTGTCCATTTTTGCTGACTAAGGGGACTGGTCACCACGACATTTAGTGATTCAGGCGGACGAACGTTGTCACGGAACAGTGTCCCGATTAATCGTTCGTTCACGTTATATACGATCTTGTCATCCTCATCAACAATCATGAATCTGGAGCGCAGCCCTTCCTGCAAGTTGCGGTTGACGATTTCAATGAATTTGATATCAATGCTGACAACGATCACGCCAAGCAGTTTTCCACTAGTCACATCATGAATTTTGCGTGCGTGTGACACTGCCAGTATTTTATTCTCCAATTGCTCGTCGATTCGTGTTGTGAGGGTAATGGTTCGATCCTTATCATGCATGAACTTTTTAAACCACAATTCGTTTGCTACTTTGAAGTTTGGATCAATGGGTTGATGTGGACTGACAAAAAGGTCTTGCCCCCCGTTCATATTGTAGAGGTAGATGGAGAATACGCGATCTTTCATCATGATATAATTCATCAGAATATTGTATGCGGCAATCTCATGATGTTCATCACCCTCTCGCAGGAAATCCTGTATAGGGAAACTCCCTTCATGAGTCGCAGACAGATTGTCACTAAGGCCATTGCTGGCTAGCAGCGAAATTTTCTCAATCTCCTTGAGGAACTCGTCAATGCGGATATTCGTTTGTTTGGCCAGATCGTTTAGCAACGTTGTATAGTTCTGTGCCAATAACCGCTCTGAGGAGTAATACGAATTGATGGTCATCACCAATACCGGAAGGATAATGACCGTCATACAGATCACCATAATTTTGTACTTGATTCGGAAGGGCCGAACATGCTTCATATGCTGCACCTCTATTCACCGATTACATTCATCCCTGCTGTAATTCTCGATATTCCTCCGGAGTGACCCCTACCGATTTTTTGAAAATTTTACTGAAGTACGTGTAATTATGGTAGCCCACCTTTTCTGCGATTTCATACACTCTCATTCCTCTGCTCAATAGATACGCCTTCGCATGTTCAATTCGAACTCGGGTCAAGTACGTGATAAAGTTCTCTCCTCGTTCCTGTTTGAACACACGGCTGAGATACGACGGATTCACACTGATTTGGCTAGCGATACTTTGCAGTGAGATATCTTCCGCATAATACTTGTCGATCAATTCAGTGGCGAGATCGGTGTACGTGCTTTCCTGTTTGATTTGGGAATCGGTTTGGAAGTAATATGCAATATGAGCAAGCATATCTTGGTGGATATCCTCCCAATACTCCCCCTTTAGAACGATTTCATAGGGTGATTTTTCTGTTAAAGAAGGAGCACCTCTTTCCGTAGCGCGGGATAAATGGGAATGTATCGTTTCCATTACCATGATATATTGCTTGCGAATGCTATTCTCATCCGCTCGTAGCTGTTCCAGGTTGGATCGGATTCCTTCAAGGAACTCTTCCGCCATTTTGTTGTCTTTGCTTACCCATAACTTCAACAAATCTCGTTCTTGTTGCGGGCTTAAAGCCCCCTTAACTTCATGTCGATCTGGGGATTGAACCATATCATCGTAATGCAACACCTGGTTGCTTCCTGTGAAGAAACTCTGTTGGAGAGCCGTTTCTGCCTCTTGGCAGGCCTTCCTGATGTGAAGAAAACCGGAAGTCATTCTACTCACCCCAGCCGTGAGCGATAGATTCATAAAATCCTTGATTGAAGACAGCAATTTATTACATAGTTTATTCAAGTCGGCATGTACAGATTGGCTCTCAGGAAGTACATTGACGATCACCCAATATTCAGAGGAACTTTCAACAAAAATCTCTTTCTCCCACTTCGAAGGAATAATCTCTTCCATAATATTAAGAATCGAAAATCGGAGCAGCTTTTCCCCTTTCTCTACATATTTCCGCTTTGCATCCTCGTAATAATTCACGATGAACTTCATGACAACCAACTGGTCCGAACGTATACGAAAATGTAGTTCTTCCGCTTTGGTGATGATATCCTCCTCACTAATGAATCCGCTTACAATATCTTGGAAGAAACTATCCTTTAGATATCTTAGGCTCTTGGAATAGTCCTGTGTTATAGAGGGTGTGTTGGTTGGGTGAACATGTTCACTTTGCAGTTTCTGTCCAACCGTGCTCAGGAGGTCAATAAGGGAGGATTCGGTGATCTCACTTTTAATCAAGTAATCTGAAGCGCCAAGTTTTAGCGCCTCTTTCACATAATGAAATTCGTCAAAATTACTCAGGATGACATACTTACAGGTTTTCAGTACGCAGGAGGCCTCTTGTATAAGCTGTAGCCCATCCATAATCGGCATCTTGATATCTGTAATAATTAGATCAGGCATCACTTCAAGCGCAAGGCTTAATGCCTCTTTTCCATTTCCCGCCTCACCAACAACATAGAAATTGTACTCTTCCCAATTCAGCATGGAACGAATTCCAACCCGCATGAGCAATTCATCATCTACGATCATCAGTTTATACATGCGTATCCCCCAACATGAACCATTTTTAGATATTTTACCATTAAACGGACTCTTGCAAAGATGTCTAGCGAACCTTATTGAATTGCGGGTATCATAAATAACACTTTTACAGAACATACGTTCCTGTTATAATCAGGTTATCGTATTTGGTGTAACATAACATGCCCACCTGGAAAGGATACATATCATGAATTTATACAAGTTTGAATTAACGGTGAACGGATATCTATTACGTGTTCATTTCAGTGCATCTGAAGAAAGTGGATTGAAATGGTGCAAACGAGTTGCTTCTGAATTCCAGAATAACGTTGCCAATCTGGAGATCAAGGTTGATATACATAAAAAGCAGAAACAACAGCATGCACGGGATTATCACGGAAAGCCATATTTGTATGATAGGACACTAAGGAAAAAGCCGCTTACCAAGAAAATTAAAACGGCTGAATCATCTGCTATTATGTAAAGCTAAATTAACATTGCCACTTAACAAGTTTTCTCAATAGATAGACAAAAAGACTAAAGAACGACTAATTGATGATAACATCAGTAACGTTCTTTAGTCTTTTATGAAAGTACTATCGACACCTTGAGTAGACTGAAATTTCTTTCACGCCCCGGCGTCTCCAATCATTTGTCGTTCAATTTGTTTCATCTCATAGAAATAACCTTTTTGCTCCATCAGCTCGGAGAAAGAACCTGATTCCACAATCTTGCCTTGGTCCATGACCACAATCCGATCCATCTCTTCCAATCCCGTCAACCGATGGCAGATCAGGAGAAGTGTATCTTCGGATGCCTGTGCCAGAAGATGCTGCAATACACGTTTCTCTGTGACGTAATCCAGCGAAGAAGTCGGTTCGTCTAGAAGCCACAACCGTCCTTTGCGCAGCATGGCCCGTGCGAGAGCCAGCCGCTGCTTCTCACCATCCGACAGGTTCTCCCCTTTTTCATATACCATGTCGGTCAACAACTTATTCGGCAGTTGGACTTTATCCAGCACAGCCGACAGTTGTTCATCTGAATGTTCTTCTCCATTCAGCAACAGGTTGTCCCGGATGGTTCCCCGGAAGAAATGGCTTTGCTGCAACACAACATTTGCCCTTTGCCAAATACTCTCCTCATTCAGTTCCTGCACCGGAACATCGTTTAACCGTATATCGCCAGATGTTGGTACACGCAGCTTGAGTAACAAATCGATAATCGTTGACTTACCTGACCCGCTCGGCCCGACAATCGCTGTTTTGGAGCCTGCTGCAAGTTGCAGGGAGAGATCTCTCAGCGCCGGTCTCCATTCCCCTTCATATTGAAAGCTAACACCGGATAGTTCAATCGAAACCGCCTGATCGGCTGACACGTCACCGCTTGGCTGAACAGGTTGCACATCAGAGGTCTGCACCGTTTCCGCCAGTCGCTGAGCAGCGTGTTCACTATCCTGCTTATATAGAGGTAATATAGCCATTGCGGCAGCTTCTTCGAATACGGTCTGCGTGGCCAGGATCAGCATGGCAAGGAATACACCGGCAAACGCTCCATTCACAATTAAGAAGGCACTGAGTGCTAGCACACCCCATGTAACGAGATACGTCACAAAAACGTGCATGGATTGCCCACGCAGCAGGTGCGAAGCGGCTTGTTTCTGTTCTGTTGCCAATGCAGCAGAAGCCTGCTGAAGCTGTTGCTCACGCTGTTCCAATTGGCCGTATACTTTCAAATCCCTGAAACCATACAACACTTCGGTTACTTCCGTGGACAGCAAGGCCCGTTGCTGACGGACACGTCCGTGTATTTTTCGCTGACCTAACAAGACAATACCTGGTACAACAAATGCCGTAATCAACATACCTAGGACTAACAAACACGCAATCCAGATCGAAAAGGCCGAAGTGAACAGCATGGTAGCCAAAAACACCATAATGACCATGATGGGTGGATACGCGACCCGCAAAAAGTAATTTTGCAAGCTTTCCACATCACCTACAATCCGTGCAAGCAGATCCCCGCTTCGGTTTTTGTTCAATATACCTGGCGTTACCGGGATCAGTTTGGCAAAAAAGGACGTCCGCAAGCGGCTCAGCATGGAGAATGTCGCCCTGTGGGAATACAAGCGTTCTCCATAACGACTTGCCGCTCGAAGGAAACCGAGCAGTTTGACCATGGAAGTGAGTACAATTAAGGTGTACAGCGGTGGCGCGAATACCGTTTGCGATATCATATAGCCACTCGCGGAAAAAAGAGCTACCCCTGCTATGCCGGCGATAAATCCGCCCAATATCGAAAGCAAAATATCTTTGCGCTCCTGAATCATCACTTTTGACAGAATCGTCAGCTCATTCATGCTAACCCTCCTTTCCGTTGCACATCCACCATCTCCGCATATTGAGGCAGGCGCGCCAGAAGCGCTTCATGATGTCCTGAATCCACTAACACCCCATTGTCCATAAACAAAATGTTGTCCGCATGTTGAATTGTATATAAACGGTGTGCCACCGTAATCATCGTTGCCGTTTTGGCTAATGCCGCAATGGATTGTTGCATAACCCGCTCGGTGTGCAGATCCAATCCTACGGTGGGTTCATCGAACAAAATGACAGCTGGTCGCTTCAGAAAAGCACGTGCCAAGGCAAGTCTTTGCTTTTCCCCACCAGACAGCCCTCTGCCCCCTTCACCAACAAACGTATCCAAGCCCTGCTCCAATTGTGCAACAACGCCAGCAAGCCCTGCTTCTTCTGCCGCCTGCTCAATTTCAGCTCTGGAGACGTTCCGACCCGCGCCAATCGCGATATTTTCGGCAAATGTACCTGCAAAAATATACGGATGCTGTGTAATATAGCTAACACGTTCAAACCATGCAGCCTCATCATGCTGCGAAAGCTGGCTTCCTTTAACCAGAACCGCTCCCGAATCTGGTTTCAGTAAACCGGCAATGAGATGAAGCAGCGTGGTTTTACCTGAGCCGCTTTTGCCTACAATAGCAATCTGTTCTCCCGGTCCAATCGAGATCTGTCCTGTCTCAAGTCCAAAGGAATCAGGTGTGTACTGGAATCGGACATCGTTCAGTTCAATGGTTGGTGGCATTGGAATCAACTCGGCACGAGCTGTACGAAGCTCTTCCGTCTTTGCAATTGCATCGACATCGGTTAATTCGCTTTGATCCGATCCTTCTTCAGGCTCCGTTTGTGTGCTCTTGATACTTGTTTCCTCAAGCATTTGTTCCACCTTACGAATGGCCCCCATACTGGTTCGACCGCTGTGAAAAGCCGTTCCTGTATTCTTCAACAGACTGTAAAACTCAGGGACGAGTAACAACACGAGAAAGGCTGTGTGGAAGCTCATCGATTTGAAAACCAGTAATTGAATAGCCAGTTCAAGCGCGACAATACCAATGCTTAACATCACGATCGATTCCAGCATAAACGTATTTGTAAATGCAATCTTCAAAATGCCCATGGTGGCATCACGATACCCCAGACTGCTGCGTTCAATTTCCTGCTGCTGACGTTTAGCCCGTCCGAATATTTTTAACGTAACCAGCCCTTGAAGCGAATCCAGAAACGTACCGGAAAACTCAGCCAGTTGCGCGTATTTTTCTTCTGATTTGTTCTTTGTCTTGAGCCCAACCAAGATCATGAACAGCGGGATAAACGGTGCCGTAAACAGCATAATCCAGCCTGTGTTAGAGTGCTGCGTAAACGTAACAACCAGAATCAGAATCGGGATCATCGCAGCTTCCATCATACGCGGCATGTACTGACTGAAATAACTGTCGGCCTCATCCACAGCATCCAAAGCAACACTGACCTTTCCTCCCGTCTGTCCACTCAGGGTTGAAGGCATGGAAGCGCGGGTCAGGTTCTGCAACACAGATGCTCGCATATTTGTCTTGGCGCGTGCTGCCATATGCAAGCCCACTTTCCCATTACCATACGACAACAGTGAACGTGCGGCCATAACAGCCAATAATAGGACAAGTAACAGGATCACTGATGAAAAGGAAGCTTTCTCTACAAAGATTCGCTGGACTGCTTCAGCCACCAAGGTGGCCTGGCTTATAATAGCTACACCAAGGGCCAGCGAAATGATGGCAAGGAGAAGTCTGTTTTTTCGTTGTAAAGACATTTGCTGCGAGATCAGATTGGATTTGCCTCTCCTCTTCATTGAACGCTCCTCCTTTATTTTTTCCCTTTCACATAATCCGCATCAAACAGGAACAGTTTGAAGACCAGGATTAGAGAAGGAATTAACAAGCACAGACCACCGATAAACACAACGACGAGTGCAAAGCCCATTGCAGGTGATGTGGCGCTGCTCTGAATGGTGATGTATGGATCGAGAATGTAAGGATATTGCCCAATCCCGTAAGCGAAAAAGGCTGTGAGAAATTGCAGCATGATACATATAAAAGCTAAACCGTAACGCCGTCCGTTATATAACAGCCACATGGCAATCATGAAAAACGCAACAGAAAGCGCCAGCAGCCACCATAAATCCATCATATTTTGAAAATGACGCTCATTGTGTTGACCCAAATATATAAATGCAGTCAGCGCGAGAATAATGGTCGGTGTGCTCCAGAACAAAGCATAGTTCCGCATGAGCTTCAATGCCGAATGATCCTCTGCCCGAGAAGCGTAAAATGTGAGAAATGACCCGCTAATGAACAATACCGACACGATGGCCAGTCCAACGATGCTCCACGATAATGGATTTGTAAATAGTGCCCAGTAATCCAGGGAAACGGTATCTCCCTGCTTCAAAATAAAGCCACCTTCAGAAAGGGTCAGTGCCACTGACAATGACGCCGGAATAAGTAGACCCGTAGCTCCATATAAGAACAAATACACGATACTTTTTTTGGAACCATAATTTTCGAAAGCATAGAACGACCCACGAATGGCAAGTAGAATGACGGCAATACTTCCTGGAACAAGCAGCGCGGAGCCATAATAATAGGCCGTGTCCGGGAAAAATCCGACGATACCAATATAGAAAAAGACAAAAAATACATTGGTGATCTCCCAGACCGGTGATAGATAACGGGAGATCAGACGATTAATCAGATGATCCTGCTTTGTCAAGCGTGCGTAAAAGGCAAAGAAACCTGCTCCAAAATCGATGGAAGCTACAATAAGATAGCCGTACAAGAACAGCCAGAGTACCGAAATACCAATTAATTCATAACTCATTATGCCTGGCCCCCTTTCTTGGCTGATTGATCATGCTTCTCCTTCAACCATTTCTCCATCTCGAGTTCAGCAGGATTATTATTGAACAACCGTCTCAGTACGACGACACACATAACGCCTAGCAGGATGTAGAGAAGCAAGAAGACGAAAAATAAAATTCTCACACTCGGTGAAGAAGTAGCGGCCTCTTCTACCCGCATATAACCTCGGATGATCCATGGCTGCCGCCCGATCTCTGCATAGAACCAACCCATCTCAACGGCTAGAAAAGCAAGCGGTGCACTGAGTGCAACCATACGAAGCATCCACTTGTTAAACTGATTACGTTTCTTCCAGAATACAAACAGGAAGTACAGACTTGATATAGCAAGCAGAGCGAATCCAATACCAGCCATTAGATCAAACAAATAATGCACAAGTAAGGGCGGGTGTTCATCTGGTGGAAATTCGTTCAGCCCGGTTACCTCGGCGTTAAAGTCTCCAAAGGCAAGGAAACTGAGCAGTTTCGGCAAATGAAGAGCGCCTATAATTTCATGTTCTGCATTCAGCCATCCCAAAAAAATCAAATCCGCTCCGCTTTCCGTCTCGAAATGCCACTCGGCAGCTGCGAGCTTCTCCGGTTGATGCTCAGCCAAAAACTTGGCAGATACATCTCCAGCTAAGGAATTTAATAAACTGAATACCAGCACAACGGCCATCATGAGATTCAAGCCTTTTTTGTGGTACGCGGACACTCCTTTTCTCAGCATCGCAAAGGCTGCTATTCCTGCTAACAGGGCAGCTCCTGTCAGATAAGCCGAGCTTAATACATGGAACACTTTGGAGAACGTCGCCGTATTCAGCATCGCTTGCACTGGGTTCACTGCCATGAATTGGCCTGCTTCCATGACAAAGCCTTCAGGCTGGTTCATGAACCCGTTCACTGTAGTAATAAAAACAGCAGACATACCTGCCCCGGCGACAATTGGAATGGTCAGCAACCAGTGGATATACGGATTTTTGAACCGATCCCACGTGTACAGGTAAATGCCCAGGAAGATGGCTTCAAAAAAGAACGCGAATACTTCCATAAATAGTGGCAGTGCAATGACATTCCCGGCCAGCTTCATAAAATTCGGCCATACCAGGGCCAATTGCAGCGATATCGCTGTGCCTGTCACGACACCAACTGCGACAGAAATAACAAACCCTCGTGACCATCTCTTCGCCATAAGTATGTAATGGTGATCTTTCTTCCGAATGCCGATGAATTCTGCAATAGCGATCATCAAAGGTACACCGACACCAAGTGTTGCAAAAATCACGTGGAACCCGAGCGTCAAACCAGTCACCAGCCTGCTCCATAACACCGTATCAATAACCATTCGTTATAATGCCTCCCTTCAAACTCTGTTCAATTTTGAAACATTCAATATCAGCTTCGGCCAAGCTCAATGCATAGTTGCGAAATATTTCACAAAGTTAGGTACGACGATCTCTTGCCACACCTTTAATGCGTTTACTCCTGTTGGCTCCCGATTATAACAAGCGCTGGATGCCTATGAAAACCTGATATTGATGCACTTCAAGTACTGACCAAGCCTATTAATCAAAATTATTATATCTTTATTTTTACCTAATTCAATCAAAGACACGTCTTCTACCCTAAACGTTCAAGAAAGGATCAACTCTTTCTGACAACTTGGTGAAAAACAAAAAATACACCCAATGGAGCTATTGATTCATTGGGTGTAAACGTGCTATTGCACGGCAGATTCGCTATTTACTTGCTTACTTGCTCCGGACTCACCGCACCTGCCTCGCGACGTACGCTCATGATGATCAATGATGCAGCTAATACCGTAAGGATGATGCCAAGCATGTGAAATCCTGTCACATTAAATGTATCTCCCATAACAATTCCAATGAATAACGACGATAAGATGGTCCCCAGGTAGCGTGATGTATTAAAAATACCCGATGCGACTCCAATCATTTCTTTGGGTGTGCTTTTGAACAGTGCTGCTTGCATGCCAACCGCGTTTAGGCCGTTACTTATTCCAAATAAAGCTAAGGCAACAATGATTATGAAGATTGGAGAAGTTTCATTCATAACAACGATCAATATAGAGCCCAATGTCATTAAAGAAGCGGATACGATCAGCGCTGGCCGTGATCCTGATCTGTCAATCCAGCGCCCTGCAATCGGAGCAATAATGACTGAACATAACCCCAAAGCTAGCATACTCATTCCTGTATGAACTTCATTGAGATGTCGTATCTGCTTCAAATACGTAGGAACTCCAAAAAATAGTGCGTAAAACAGGATATTTACCAGCATGTATTGCACATTCACCCAAGTCATCTCGGGATATGTGGCAAAGGTTCGCAGAGGGATGAAAGGCGTGTCTGCTTTTAATTCATGTCGAATGAACATAACGAGTGCGATTAACCCGATCGCTCCTGTCAGCAGATGCCATGTTGAAATATCTCCTGTGGGATTTACTGAAAGTAAACCGATGAGCAGAGTTACCAAGGCTACCGTAAACATCAGGATGCCTGGTGCGTCAATTAACGCAAGCCATTTCCGAATGGACATGTGACCAGAGATAGACGGGGATTGCTCGTCCTTCGGGATTGTTTTCCAGGCGAACCAAAAACTTGCCAAGACAAACGGAATATTAACGATGAATATGCTATGCCAATCCCACCAATGAATCAATACTCCACCAATAAAGGGCCCGATCGCAGCCGCTCCAGAAAGGAATATAGCCAAGGTGGACAAGGCGGAGGCTTGCTTGTCAGTCACGTTAATTCTGACAATCGCCATTCCGACGGCCACCATCATGCTTGTGCCAATCGATTGAATGATTCGGAATACGATGAGCCACGAAAAACTGGGAGACCACGGAGCTAGCATGGATGATATAAAAACAATAATAAGACCCATGAGGAATATCTTCCTGCGGCCAAACAAATCACTACATTTGCCCATGACGGGTTGAGCGACAGCACTGGCAATGTAAAATGATAAAATAATCCACGAAACGGCTGTAAAATTAAGTTGATACACTTGTTGTAATCTTGAAATAGCCACCGAAATCATGGAGGAATTCAACGGATTCAACATAATTCCGAGTCCAACAGCTAACATCAATCCTTTATTTCGAACGTTCATCGGTGCATCACTCCTTCTTCTGCTGTCATCTTACTTGAAAACATTCATTTATTCCAACGCATTATATGTTATGATTTGATGAACTAGAAGGAATGAAGGAATGGTGCAAATGGAACTTCTTCAACTAAAATATTTCCTGACGGTGGCCCGATGCGAACATGTTACGGAAGCTGCGGGAAAGCTGCATGTCACGCAATCCTCCCTGAGCAAAACGATACAACGATTAGAGGATGACCTCGGAGTCCCTTTATTTGATCGAATCGGGAGAAAGCTGCGATTAAACGACTTTGGAAAAACATTTCTTCAGCGAACTGAAAAAGCCTTATTTGAATTGGAACAAGGAAAGCGGGAAATCGCTGACCTCTCCAACCCGGATCAGGGTACACTGCAATTGGCGGTGACTACGGCAAGTACTTTGCCAGGTATACTACGGGAATTCCGGAAAAACAAACCGGACATTCAATTTCATGTGCAAATGGTTTCGTTAGAAAACATGTCCAGACTTCTACATCGGGGCGAGGTGGACTTTTGTCTCTCCTCCCCTCCGATTCATGGTGACGATATAGAATGTCAGATCTTATATGACGATCCGATTGTAGTCGCTGTTCCTATGGGTCATCGATATGCAGATCGAAGCAGCATTCAATTAACCGAGCTTAAGGACGAGCGGTTTGTTGGGGTGAAGCAAGGGTATGGGGTTCGTGATATGGTAGATTCCGTATGTCAATCCGTTGGTTTTGTACCGAAGTATGTATATGAAGGTGATGAGCCTGCAAGATTAACAGCCCTTGTTGAAGCGGAGATCGGTCTCGCGTTTATACCTAGCACAGCCAGAAATCCGCATGAGCGCATTAGATATCTTCAGGTAGAGGAACACAAGCTCGTTCGGGAAATCGCTCTACTTTCGCACAAAAACAGGTATATTTCAAAAGCCGCTTTAGAGTTTCGCAGCGTGGTTATGGACTACTTCAGTGCTATGCCATGAGCATACATTCAATACAGAGGAGAGGTCATTTTGATATTAAAAGCAGAAAAATTTGATCATATTTCAGAGACAGAACGGCTAGTCATCCGACCATTACAGAAAGACGACTATGAAAATTGGTTATTTGAATTCGAAAACCGCTTGCCCTCCCAACACCGTCATGATAAAGGGAAAATGGATATGAGTGAATGTACACTGGATTGGTTTCATGATCTGGTAGATCGACATCAAGAGTTAGCGCGTACAGATGCCGTTTATGTATTTGGTGTGTTTAGAAAGCATGATGGTACACATCTGGGTATGATTGATATTGCGACCTTGGCAAGAGATGATTTTCAATGGGGAAGCTTCGGATACACGATCCATAATCAGTATTGGCGAAAAGGTTATGGGAAAGAAGCAGTGAATGAAGCACTTCATATTGCATTCGAACATCTGAAATTCCACCGCATAGAAGCTCATATCAATGTGGATAATACCCCTTCCATGAAACTAGCAGAGAGTGTTGGTATGGAATTTGAATGTCTACGTAAAGGGTTTATACACGAAAATAATGAATGGACCGATCACTTGGTGTATTACAAAAATTCTAATTAATCTAACCCCACCGATAATCAAAAGAGCGAACAAAGCACTTGCGTGCCATGTTCGCTCTTCTTCATGAATCCATATTACTGTCTTCGCGTTACTCACCCAAGCTGTTCCAGAATGATTGAAATGTGCCTTTCTCCACTTCCAGGAATGCCGGAACATTACCGTAACGAACCAGACCTTCACCGAATAGAACCAGTGGGACCTGCGTTTTATCTTCCAATGTGAGATAGATGATCTTGCGATCTTCCTTGCCGTAGAGGTTCTCTTCCAATTCCGGGCTCGTTGCGATTGGTTTGGCAGCAGATAACGCCGAGATAAAGCTGTCCAGTGCTTCATCCGCTGCTAACGGTTGAAGCTGCTGCAATCCGTTATTCCAGCTGTCAAACGTTTCCCATTGCGCAGAAGTGATGTTGCCTTCGAGATGTAGCTTGCCGATCAGATCGGCACCAGTACCAATGGTGATCCCGTTGTTCTTGTCAAATAGTTGAGCATACACCTGACCATCGATCTCGGTGTAAGACATGATGCGGAAGTCCTTATCGTAGCCATTGACCGCATAGATGTCAGCTTCGCCAATGTTGGAAGCAAGTTCCGAGTATTTATCCTGGCCGCTCAGCTCATCAATGCCGCCAGTGGTGGTCCCCAGTTTATCCCCCCGCAGGTTGAGTGCATTGGCGCCTTCAAGCAATGTTGGGGACTGTGTATAGACGTTTCCTCCATACACGACCAATTGCACCATATCAGCCATCGCGCCTTTGACCTGTGAATCCGGCAACTCCATCTTCGGAATCACGATCGGATCGAACGACGTGCCTGGAGTCACCGCTGCCACCTGTGGTGTTGGTGCGGCTGGTCCATTGAATTGTTGCCATACACTTGGCGCAGCCAAGCCAATACTGGCAGCGATAACGACACTTGCTGCAATGTATAATGGTTTACGTTGACGTTTTGGTCCCTGATGTTGCGTGTTTAAGGATTGCTCTACCCGTTTCTTCATTTGTTCGTTTGCTTTCATATGATCCACCGCTTTCTTATAGTTTTGTTTGAATTGTTCTTCGTTCATTACAGTTCCTCTCCTTCCAGCTCCAGTTTTAACAGCTGTCTGCCTCGTTTTAATCTCATTTTCACTGCTGATTCGCTAATCTCCAGGATCTCGCTGATTTCTCGGATCGGATAATCTTCGTAATAATACAGATGAACCACCGATCTATACTTGACGGGCAGTGACAGCACAAGTTCGATCAGCGCGTGATCTTCAGGGTTGTCTGTTGTAAGGGGATCGACTCCCTCCAGCTTAACCTCCCGTTTACGCCAGCCTCTGCCTAATAAGGATTTGCAATGATTGGTGATGACCCGAATCAACCATGCTTTCTGATGCTCCGCATCGTTGAATGTAGGTGCTTTTTCTATTAGTTTGATGAAGGTATCCTGAGTGGCTTCCTCCGCGTCTTCTCGTCTGCCGAGGTGCACCATGGCAATCCGGAACAGCGTATCCGCGTATGTCTCATAGACTTTCATCACATGATCGCCCAGCTGGGGCACTGATCGCTGCATGGTTGTATGCCCTCCTTTATACCTCTAACACTCTTACGGACGGCATTTGGTCACATTTTGTTTTAGGATTTTTTTGCGTTCATTCTTTTCGTTCCAAATAAAAAAAGAAAGCAGCCCCGTTTAGGAGTTGCTTTCTTCATGTTCATCCACATTTGATATGGGTTCACCAACTAGAATTCTTTCTGTAAAAGCTCGATATTGTCTTCCAAACTGCTGTCCAAGCTTACGCCTACCTTCTGCAGTTTGTTTTCGTAATATGTCTTCACATCTTCCCATTTATAGTACGGATAGGTCTTTGTTTCAATCGGGAAGGCAATCTCTCCTTCATTTCTAAGCATTTTTACGAGAATATCCTTACCATTGGAATACAGAATCCATTGGATATTTGCCCCCATCGGTGAGATAACCGAGCCATTCCAGTTTTGGGTCACGTCCTGCGGTTTATCAATGCTCACATTAGCTCCGGCGATATCCAGGAATGAAGATAATGGAATGATGGTTTCTGCGTGAGCAAAACGAAATATACCAGCCGTGTCTTTCTGCTGAATGGACTGTTCGGTAGACACGATCAACTCTTTGACCAGAGGTGCAATGATATTCTGCGGCAGATCCGTTGACGTTAAAGATGGACCTTTTTCATAGAAATCATTGATATTGTCAATGCTCTCGTACCATTTCAACTGATTAGCCGTGAAATACCGCCCGAATTCGAAGTCACCTTCTCCTTTAATATTCGAAGATATGATGTAGAGTTCGTATAAATTAGAAGCAGCCTCGGTTGGGTTGCTGAGCTTCACTTTTCCCTTCTCATCTTTCAGTTCAAACTCTCCAGCGTTCAGCCGTTGATAAAAGTCTTCAGAGAAAAATTGCAAAAGGACCTCTTTTGCATACCGCGTTCCAGTCCTCTGTGTGACATAATCCTCGTATAATTTAACCCAGTCTCCATCTTCTAAGTACTCGTTATACTTCGTAGCCAGGTCGTAGGGCCGTAGATAGGGGTCTTTCCCTTCTTCAAAGGCTGAAGCCAGGATGTCTACCTTGTTATCTCCCAAGCTTTCCTCTAACCCGTCAATAAACTGATCTCTGCTCTGGGGCGTTCGATCTTTGAAGGTGGCCTGAGCAATTACTTTTTTATCTGATGTAAATAGTTCTCTGAAATTCTGCCCGACTCTGGTTCCTATTCCTTTCAGTTCTTCTCCACCCGTAGTGGATAACAATCCATAGTGGTCTTTTTCAACCTTCATCAGATTGCCAATTTCCTTCTTCAGCTCTTTGCCCAGATTAGTGATCTGCCCATCCTTCTCAGCGATGTCAAGCAGTTCAAAGAGCGTCTTGTCGTACTTGGAACTGGATAGATGTCTGGAACCGTGTCTCCCTATGTAGTTAATAAATACGGGTTCATATCCATTAGGAGCTTTTGTATAACTTGTTGCCTTAAAAGGATATGGCGTTTTGGTGCCGCGGTATCCCTGCTGATCGTTCATTTTTGCTCCAACAAATACCGATTGGGTGTTGTTATCCCAGTCTACCTCTTGCCCCAGGGCCTCTCCAACAGCTCTTGCCGGTACATAAGTAACTCCATTGTAGAGAAACGACTCTCCTTCCACCCTTTGTCCGTTCACGACCACATTAGCCGATTGTTCAGACACTTCGATCATGCGTTTGGAGCCTGCACCATATACGTCAAACACACTTACAGACGTTAACATGGCGAGTGATGCTACTGAAATCCCGATTTTTTTGATCATCATATTGAATCGTTTTCTCCCTTGATATGCTCGTATTAGTTTTATTTTCGCTCATCATACTATAGGTGAGAAGTGTCTGCGCAGTATCCATCCTATGTTAATTGATTGTAAAAGAATACATATAAAAATTGACGTAAAGTCTCATACGACAAAAAGAGCCGCTTTATTTAGCGACTCTGACTTTTCGTTATAAAAAGCTATCTTCTCTGCCATACAATAAACAAATAATTGCTATTTATCCCGCATTACAGCGGTTTTCTATATATTTTTATATCTATCCCTGACTCCGTCGGATGACCTTCTCCAACAAGTGTCTCACGATTCAAGAAGGATAAGGCTTTGCTGTCTGTAATCATCTTGGGGGAAGTACGAAATAAAGCAGTTTTCAGCGTTTTATCGATGATTCCGTTATTTTCGATATAAATTTTGCATGTATGCCCTGTGTAGTCCTTGCCTTGGAGCATGTATCTTGCCGATAGAGTATGCGGACCACCATTCTTCCCGATGATCTGCGTATCCACTCCTCCACCCAGCACGATTCCTTCAAAGTACTTTCCGGTTACGCTGCCTGTAAAAGTAATCATGACAACCGAATCATCTTCGCTATTCTGCAAATCAAATGATTCTTCGATGTTCACATGTACCGTAAACAATTCCTCTAATTTCACGTGTTCCCACCTCCATATGAATCCAATTATAACTCTACTCATCAGACTGCTTCATTAAAAAAAAGATTTACATATTTCCTTCAAATCATTTAAAATGGTTTACACGATGTAAAGGTTAACAAGTTGTAAACGAAGGGGTTAATGACGTACATGAGTACATTACCAAAATCAGTTCGCTTTCCACTGTTCATTCTGATGTTAAATCTGTTTATCGCTTTATTGGGGCAAGGCATGATCATCCCCATATTGCCAGAGTATTTGAAGCTTTTTCATGCGGGAGGCACAGTAGCAGGATTTTTAGTTGCCGCCTTTGGTGCGGCTCAATTCTTCTTTTCACCTCTCGGGGGACAACTGTCTGATCGATTTGGACGCAAAAAGTTGATCATCGCAGGTATGTTTCTGTCTGTCATCTCAGATATCATATTTGCGCTGTCGACGTCATTACCGTTCCTCTATGTCGCACGCTTTATCGGTGGAATCAGTCTTGGTTTAATGGTTCCTGCCAACCTCGCATATGTCGCCGATATTACAACGCCAGAAACACGTGCAAAAGGCATGGGCTATTTCGGCGCAGCTATGAACTTGGGGATGGTTCTGGGACCTGGTCTGGGCGGTCTCATCGCCGAGATGGGCATTCGCATGCCCTATTTCTTCGCAGCGGGGCTGGGACTGATTGCGGCCCTAATGACGTTGCTATTGCCTGAGACACTTCCCCCGGAGAAAAGAACGGTCTCCATCCGTCTTCAAAAAGGAGATCACTTGGGCAAAAAAATCTGGAGTTCTTTTAAAGTCCCCTATTTCAAATATTTGATTGTATTGCTTGTCATGACCTTTGGCCTCATGAGTTATGAGACGGTATTCGCTCTTTTTGCAGAGCAAAAATATGGATTTGATGCTGCAACAATCTCCATCATTATTACCTTGGGCGCGATTATCGGTATCGTTGTTCAGATCTGGCTTTTGGATTGGTTCGTACAGAGAATCGGTGAAATTAAGTTGATCCGTCTCTCCTTGATAATCACACCTATAGCTTTATTGTTAATGTTAATTAAAGTCAACCTTGTGTTTCTGTTGTTCGCTTCTGCGTTATTCTTTGCCTTTAATTCGTTTTTGCGACCTTCGGTCAGCACGTTAATATCCAAGAATGCGGGAGATCGGCAAGGTTATGCATCCGGTCTGAACACCACATTTTCCAGTCTCGGAACGGTGATTGGGCCGCTGATCGCAGGACTATTGTTTGACAAAAACATAAACTTCCCGTATATTTTTGGTGCAATTATGCTGCTCGCTTCTCTCGGACTGACCTTGAACGCATTTCGTTCGAAGAAAGGACAATTGTATACAAGTGAATGAAAACTGGCATCAACAATTGGGAAATAAACATCGTGATGATTTGATTGCAGCAGGTAAGGAGCTTTTTTTGAAATATGGATTGCTCCAGGTGAAGATTAAGGATGTATGTACGAAAGCTGAACTTAGTAGAGTGACCTTTTATAAACATTTTCAGTCTATGGCTGAGCTTCTTCTAGCCATTCAGATGCAACTGATCGAACATTTAACAGATGAGATTAGTCGTACATCAACGAAGGACATGAACGGGCGAGAACAACTTAAGGTCATGTTGAATGTATGGGTTGTGTTTGCCCAGGATCATCCAGACTACATCCGGTTTATTCAATTATTTGATATCAACTATGAGATGTATGATTTTAGTCCTGAATTAAGAGAAAAGTATGATAAGTTCAACCAGCACGGGAAAGAAGACCATTTCCTCTTGCATGCTTTAACTACAGGCGTTGCTGACGGCAGTATCAAGAATCCGTCCCCCCCACTCGAGCTTGCTCAATTCATCTTCACAACGATGATGGGTATGCTACAGAGGATCGTTAAGATCGATCCGTCCAAATCCGATGAAATGGATACACGGATCAGGGAGCAGTTTGTGAAGATGCTGCTCCATTTTGTCTGTAGCGAGGAAATACATGAGTGACGGCATATCCAGAAAGTGCAAAAGACTGATTCCAGCAGATGGATCAGTCTTTTGCATCTTTTCTGCCTTCGGGTTGGTGCACTCAAGAGTAAACGAACTTATGTACATACCAAAAAAACCGCTATGACAGCGGCTTTATATGGGATATGCTATTGCACTCTATATTAGTAAATTTAAACTTCGGCATGTAGTTGCAGGATTTGTTCGCCGATAATTACTTTTTTATATTCGTTTTTTTCAATCTGAGAGTAGTTCGAACTATTCGTAATAATTATCGGTGTAGTTACTTCATACCCACTCTGCTTTATCATGTTTAAATCAAATTCAATAAGTAAATCTCCAGCTTTTATCTGTTGTCCTACATGAACCAGAACATTGAAATGCTCTCCTTTAAGCTTAACCGTATCTATCCCAACATGAATTAATATTTCTGCGCCATTCTTACTATTGATAAATAATGAATGTTTGGATTTAGGCGTATTCATAATAACACCATCTACTGGTGATAAAACCTTTCCTTCCATGGGTTCAATAGCGATTCCATCCCCCATAGCCCCCATAGCCCCCATAGCAAAAGCAGGATCTTTTACATCACTCAATGGAATTAATTGCCCGATCATAGGACTAAGCAGTATTTCGTCAGAAATAGATGGTTGAACTTCATCTGCAACAACTGTTGTACTTTGTTGCTCTTGTGGTTGTTTCTCAGTTCTAAATAATGCACTCATTTTCTTAAACAAAAGCCATTCCTCCTGTTTCACTTCGTACCCCATGTTAATAATTTAATAACTTATACTTGTAATCTCAACATGGGGTTTATCCGATTTTTTGGACTGAAGTAACCGATTACATATCATATTTTAGTTACTTTTTCATAACAAAGATTGCATTTTACCTACTAATTACTCCTACAATCTTGATGATGTTAATTTCTCTAAGACTTGATGGTTAATTTAGAGCAATTACTTATATACATACAACCTAATGATTAGAAAATATAGTTCTCAATACATTCGCTCCAACGTAATACAGAGTATCTGTTGAGGCTCAATCTTAATATCCATTTCCAGAGTTCCCCCACGAGCCTGGATATGTCTCAAGTAAGTTACCGGGGTACTCCGGACTTTTAAGTAATCTATAGTCTCCATGTCGAATGAATTCAGACTGGTCATCTTTAAAGCCTCATCTAACGCATTTCCATCGTTGAAGCTTATTTTTTTTACGACAGCTCTGTAGTTACGGCAGTCTGCAGGCAGGTTATATAGTTGTAATATCATATTTTTGGATGCAGGATTGTGAAAGATGAATTTGTTACTGTTCATATCGTATTTTTCGAACGAGCTAAAATATGATGGGTCTACCGGAGCGTATAAATAAGCCAAAATTGTAATATCCTCATCTTCGTTTTTGGTGATGAACAAGGATGAATCCCGAAAAAGCAATGTATTTCCAAGTTTGTTCAGGAATTCATAGGCATAAAAGCCGATTTTGGGAATGCCACTCACGGTTAGAAGTCCGGGACCACCACTAAACTCAATGGTTTCCTCCGCAATTTCATTTGGGTAAGCAAAATCTGACACCAACCAATATCCAATGCCTTTGTAGAGGTCAGTGAGACCCAGATGTTGGTGAAATATATATAATCCTTTGAATGCCATATCGTTCAACTGATCGCGACTCGATGACGTAATGTTGAATTCGGTGAGATAGAGGTCTGGTACGTTCAGATTATCCTCCAGATACGTAATCAGGCTTTGGGTCATCATCAATAAATAGTTTTCTTTGGTTGACTTGACGATTGCAGATTTACCGTTAGTGGTACTGTTCTTTTTGGAATACGGCAGTGCGGAAATTCCACAGAAGTCTGGTTCGATACCCTCATGCACAAGATGAGCCAGAAAGCCATGCTGATGAGTCTCCTTATTCTCTAACACAATGCCTCCGATCCCAACCTGTAAACCGGGTTCCACCTTTTTGAGTAATTTCCGTACTTCATCGTAGTACTTAACAAATTCTTCATCCAGGGATAAGTCATAACTGCGAAGTTTTCCCTTGAAACGTTCACAACCATGATTAATACCCGTCTCATAATGCCATGGGCTAGGTCTGACCACTTCGATTTTCCATTGGACCAACGCTGATTTTCCGTATTGATTAAGTAACAGACGGAACAATTCTTGAATTTCCTTTAGCCAGTTTTCCAAGGAGTATGTTCTATGGTTATGACCAACACTCGTAACGACTTCGGCAGCTTCGGGAGGATTAAGTACAATAAACGGCTTCCAGCCTCTGGCCACAAGCTTTCCGATCGCTTTTGCAACCAGTGCGTAATCAGGAGTATTTCCTTCTACGCGAAGCATGTTTCTGTTCAGGAGTCCACTTACTCTTGAGAATTCAAATATCTTGTACTTTTCAAATACAGCAAGTTGATCGTTCAACTCAGTCATCAGCAGTTTTGAAGCTTGTCCTACATTCAAGATTGCGGACGAGATCCTTATATCTTCGCTATTCTGAGCTTCTATTCGAATTTTACGCTTCTTCTCCTGATTCACATGCTGCAGAACGGCTTCTAATTCTTTTTGATCGCATTCCTCTGATTCAATATTCCGAATAACCGGATTAGGCGTCTTCGTTTTACGGAATGTGCTCGGACTTATGCCATGTTTCTTTTTGAAAAGTCTGTTGAAGGAATTGATATTCGTAAACCCCGCCTCGTATCCAATAGAGGTTACCGGATCGTTTGTCTCGAGCAGTTGTCTTTCCACGTTGCGCATTCGATGCCCCAGCAGATAGTCGCTTAACGATTGTCCAACGATTTCAGAGAATATTCGTGACAAATACTGTTCTGATACGAAGAACTTCTTGGCGATTTCCTTCAACTTGATATCTTTCTCGAAGTTGTTACCCAGGTAGAATTTAATCTCTTCAATTCGGCTGCGCATATTTTTATTACTGCGAATGGGAACTTCCTTATAATACTTTCTCTCCAGCAAGCTCAACATTGAGAAGTAGAGGTTAAATACCTCGACGTCAGACATGCTGTTTTTCTCCAAGTAAAATCCGGACAGTAGCTTATTGGCAAGATGACTCATCTCCTCGTCACTACCATTCCCGCCTTTTCTCGAATCGCCACGAAACTCGAACTGGTATCCGTTGTCTCCCTGATTCTTATCATAGTTATAATAGAGTGCGATATCGTAGGAAAGAGTCTGTGTTGACGTCAACTGAAAGGAGTCGGATCTCGGTAAAATATAAAACCCTGGCGACTCGACCTTGATCGATTCCTCTTCACTTTCAACTTCGATAGAGCCCTTCAACACATAAAGGATATGAACTTTCCCATCAAAATTATGGATGCTGCTTCCAGGGATGATTTGTTGAATCGCGATATTTTCCCACGGGTTTACAAGTTTCATAACAAGCCTCCAAAAAAGCCATAAACGCAAAAACATTTCGCGTTCATGGCTACCTTTAATTCTTCTTTAGATTCATTTAGTAATTATACGCACCATACTCAAGTGGTTGTTTGTTATCTAACTACCAAGATGCCATGTTTCTAACAATACGTCAATTTTTCAGCGTTTCCATACCTATGCCAGGCGAAAACCATTCATTAGAATTGCTACAACAGGTTTGCCGGCGGCTTTCATCTTGCAAATCTGATACAGGATACGAGACTTTCGTCTAGTCTTTCCGATACTTTTCCCCGTCTGGCATCTCCTGATACATTCATCTTAGATGCAAAATATCGTTTGTTTCTTTTCTTTGGATCAGAGACCATACATCAAAGAGGCCACTCGTTAGACGAGCCGACCTCATGAGATTTAGTTACAGAACCTTACTTACAAGTTTTCACCGTTTGACCTAACAACCTCTTGGTACCAGTCGAAAGATTTCTTTTTGAAGCGGTCACCCGTTCCTTGCCCTTTATCATCCAGATCGACATAGACCAAGCCATATCGCTTGCTCATTTCTCCGCTGCTGGCACTAACGATATCTATCGTCCCCCACGTGGTATAGCCTATGATATCGACTCCGTCGGACATGGCGTCTTGCATTGCCTTGATATGGGAACGGAAATAGGCAATACGGTAATCGTCTTCCAGATAGTTATTCTCGTCCGGAGTTTCTCTAACTGCGAAACCATTCTCGACAATAAAGAGCGGCTGGTCATATCGGTCATACAGCTCATTCAACGTGATTCTAAATCCTGTCGGATCGATCTGCCAGCCCCATTCGTTAGCCTCCAGATATGGGTTTTTCAATGTACCATTAATGTTGCCGCCAGTCTTCTCTTTGTCTTCTTTATCCGAGGATACGAGCCGCGTAGAATAGTAGCTCAACGCTACGAAATCACTGGTATATTTACGCAGAATGTCCATTTCTTCTTCAGTAGCTTTCAAATCGATCTCGTTTCTTCTAAAGTAACTCAGCATATAGTCGGAATATTTCCCTTTGGCTTGTACGTCTACTAGTGAGAACTCATTCTGATCCGCTTGATAAGCTGCCCAGACATCCTCTGGGTTACATGTGTAGGCATAGTTCTTACCTGCTCCGATCATGCATCCGATCTCAAAATCAGGATTGATCTCATGTCCAACCTTTGTAGCGAGTGCTCCAGATACAAGCTGATTGTGAGCGGCTTGGAATTTGGCTTCCAGAATGTTCTCTTCCTTATTAGGATCGATCAAACCACCAACTGCTGGAATACCCAGGACCATATTGATTTCATTGAATGTGATCCAATACTTGACGTGATTTTTATATCTTCGGAATACCGTTTCACAATAGGTGACGAAGTAATCAATGACCTTCTTGTTTTTCCAACCGCCTTTGTGAATCAGAGCAAGCGGAGTATCGAAGTGGTTTAATGTAACTACAGGAGTGATTCCATACTTCGCACATTCTGCGAATAATCGATCGTAGAAAGCCAACCCTTCTTCATTTGGCTCAGGATCGTCCCCGTTCGGGAAAATTCTAGCCCAGTTAATTGAAGTACGAAGAAAATTAATCCCCAGCTCCGCCAGCAACTTGATATCTTCCGGGTAACGATGATAGAAATCGATCGCGTTATGACTTGGATAGTAATCGTATTTTGTGTTCATCGCCTTTTCGATATTATAGATCGCATCCCAACGACCTTCGCTGATTGCGGGGAAAAGATCAGCTAGCGTGAGACCCTTTCCACCTTCGAGATAGCCGCCCTCACTCTGAGTCGCACACATCGCTGCACCCCATAAAAAATCTTTTTTCATCATGGTTTCTCTCTCCCTATTGAATCTATTTGTTTGAAATATTTTCTTTTTTACCACGATACATCAGTAATGTAAGAGCAAAAGGTATAACGAATGACAGGATCATAACAACCAGTACAACGATAAACCCTACCTGTGTTCCAGTGTTTTGAGTATCAATAAATCCTGGCAGAGCGAAGATTCCACTCGGCGTTAGTTGCAAAAGTTTGGCTCCGAAATATCCAATGGCTCCCCCACCAATACCGGAAACAATACAAACCATCGTTAAAATCTTTCTCTCAGCAAGCAGGAAGCCATACAAGGCTGGTTCAATGACTCCCATAAGCCCCGAGTTAAATCCGGCGGAATAAGCAAGTCCTTTTTGCTTTTTGTTGGTATTTTTCATGCCCATAGCCACAATTGCACCAGCAATCGCAAACGAATGACCTGTAATCATTGGGAAGATGACATCATAACCGTTAGTGAAGAAGTTCGTCAGGGCGATCGGTACAATAGCACCATGCAAACCCACAGCAACCATTGGAATCCACAATCCACCTAAAAGCGCGCTAATTAATGTTGGACTCAAGCCGTACACACTGAGAATACCTTTAGCGATCATCTGGCTTAACAGCATGGCTAGTGGTCCAATTACAATCAATGTAACTGGAATAGAGATTAACAGAACCACCAGTGGAACTCCGAAGCTTGAGATAACCGAAGGTATATATTTTTTAGCTACATGCTCGACCTTGGAAGCAAAATACACGGCCAGAATTGCAGGAATAATTGTCGCTGAATAACTGGCTAACAAAACAGGGATTCCCGCAAATGTCGTATAAACGGGGGCTTCCAGTAGGGAGCCTGACATTAGTACGCTGATCGGGTCAGCCTTAAGCAATTCTGCCAGTGTTGGATAGAATAATGCTGCACCGATCGCCATACCTACCAGTTCGTTCATTTTGAAACGTTTAGCTGCGGAGAAGCCAACAAAGACTGGCATAAAGTAGAAGATTACGTCCGCGACGACATAGAGTACTTTGTAAGTTCCACTCGAATCCATAATCCATCCTAGTGACAGGAACAACGCCAAGAATCCTTTGACAATACCAGTTGCTGCCATAACTCCAATCAAAGGTCCCATAATGCTGATGACCGTCTCCAGCAGTTTACTGATCGGATTTTTCCTTTTTGCAGGTTTAACTTCATCTGATTGCTTTTCCTGCGGCGTGGATGTTACTTCTTCGTCGTCTCCGGAATCACTGTTAAATGAATAAAGACGCTGTATGTCATCAAAGACCTTTGATACTTGACTACCGATGACGACGTGATACTGACCAGTTGCCTCCAAGGCCTGAATCACCCCGTCTAGCTCCATCAATTTGTTTTTGTTTGCCTTGTCCGGGTCCTTCAAAACGAATCTTAACCGTGTTGCACAGTGCATCAAAGAAGTTACATTCTTCTCTCCACCAATGTTTTTCACGATTTGTTTGGACAGTTCTTTATAATCCATATCACTTCACCTCTAGTCGGTTATTAACCACAGCATTTTTTGAACGTTCGTTTTCAAATAAGCGGTTACATTCGTTATTTTATTGACTTCTGGTGTATATAGATTGCTTAAATCATACCTCCTATACGTACAATTATGATGAGAATATGTATTCGCTTTCAATTGCGGTTAAAATTGAGCAATCTTTTTTTAACATCAGGGGTGCAATACGTTCTAGTATGCCATCTGAGATCGGGTCAAGTTCTTCTACCTAAGAATAATGACCTGTAAATCAAAAAAAAAGCCGCTATAAAAGCGACTTTAAGGGAGTTTTTTCGAGACAACCCAGTTTCTCTTTTTCACTGGGTTACATTAATGTTCTATAAAGTATCATTTAATCCGTTAGTACCGGCAACTGTCCTCCAGCTTTCAGTTGACCAAGCAATACTTTGATCCCGGCAGACGTATTTGGCTCCTGCTTTCCATACACAGCAAGCCCTGAGCGCACGTTCTGTAAATAGATCATCTCGTAAGGGTTACCGAGTGAGAACAGCGTATATCGCTGATTACTCTTGTTCATCGCATTAATCAAGGTTTGATAATCACCCCAACCGAACTGGCTGGCCACATTGCGGAACTGGTAAGAAACAAGAATGACATAATTGGCTTTGCCAATTGCTTGGAGCGTTTCATTCATGTTGCCTTGACCAACAAGTACAATTTCAGTTTTTAACGACAGATTATTAGCGGCCTGCAACAGTTGCTTCTCAAGCTGTTTCGCCTGTTCCTGCTCGGCTGCGACAATAACAACCCGGTCGCCTTGCTTCATTGGATCAGGAAGCACACCTTCGCGACTGCTGAGTACAGTGACCGCCCGCTCTGCGATTGTCTGCTCCACTGCTCGGTGCGCCTTCGATCCGATGATACCGTTAAGTTTAGTTAGCTTTTGCGCGAGAGTTTGACTGCGTTCAAATAAACCATATTTCGCTTTCATCTCCAAGATTCGTTTCACAGATGCATGTATGGTTTCATCCTTGATCGTTTCATTGTTCACCGCGTTCACCAGCGTTTGATGGGCCGCTGCTGAATCTTTTGGCATAAGGATGATATCAACACCTGCGGAAACGGCGCGTTCTACTGATTGATTCTCCCCAAAATGCTCCGCAATTGCATTCATGGTAAAGGCATCCGACACGATGAGACCTTTGTATCCCAACTCTCCTCGAAGAAGTCCTGTCAGTACCTTTTTCGATAAGGTGGCAGGAATCGGCACACGTTCACCGTCTTTGAGCGAAGTGACATGTTCGTTGTCTATGGCAGGGAAAGCAATATGCGCGGTCATAATCATCTCTACCCCATTTTTAATCGCAGCCCGAAACGGTTTTAATTCTACCGCATCAAGCCGTTCTCGGTTATGGGCAAGCACAGGCATACCAAGATGGGAATCTACCGTTGTATCTCCATGTCCCGGAAAATGCTTAACTGCCGCCATCACCCCTGATTGCTGTAGCCCTTTTATCGTTGCCAGACCAAGCCGTGTCACCAAATCCGCATCCGAGCCAAACGAACGTATACCAATGATGGGGTTATCTGGATTACTGTTGATGTCCAGCACTGGCGCAAAATTGATCTGCAATCCTAATGCCTTCAGCTCCTCCCCTGTCAGCTGACCAGCTGCTTCGGCTAGCGTTGCATCTCCAGTTGCGCCAAGCGCCATCTGCCCGGGAAGGTTCGTGCCTCCTGGTATTCGCTTAATAACGCCTCCTTCTTGGTCGATGCTAAGAAATAGAGGAATGTCACCTGCTTCTCTTTGGATATCATGTGTGAACGTTGTAAGCTGCGTCACGTCTACAATATTTTTGTCAAAAAGAATAAGTCCGCCCAAGTCCTGATCATGGATCGTGCGTTTCAGTCCTTCATTCACGGTCGTCGTCGCTTTACCATTCCATTGCCTAATGTCGGGCATAAGCATCTGACCAACTTGCTCGCTTACCGTCATATAGGATATCAGCTTATCCCAATCTTGTGTCCGAATGGCCGCTTCACGTTCGAAGCGAATTACTCTCGCCATAAATACGGCATATTCAGCACGCGTGACAGCTTGATTCGGACGGAAGGTGGCATCTGAATAACCGCCGACCAAGCCGTTTGAACTCATAATAAGAATCGGTGCTGCAGCCCAATGCCTGTCCGTATCAGTCCATTTAGCAGGATTCTTACCTTCCGCTAGTGAATAAGCCCGTGTAAGGAAGGCCGCAGTCTCTGCGCGGCTAAGCGGTGCGTCCGGACGGAAGGTTCCGTTAGGAAAACCACTTGCAAGTCCATTTTTAGCAGCTATCATGATTTCTCGATGGAACGGGTGTGTAGTTGGCACATCCGAATAGGTTGTGCCTTCCACTGCTCTTTGAAGTTGATCTGGATAAAGCTCCCGCACCATAAAAGTGACAGCTTGTGCTCTTGTCACAAGTGCCTCTGGCTTGAAGATCCCATTGCCATATCCGGCTACTGTTCCCCGTTTCGCCATATACGTGATGCCATCCTCTGCCCACTTGGAATACTTTAGATCAACAAACGTTTCTTCCGCAGCTGCCGTTCCCACCCCTATAAGCATAGAGCCGACAACAGCACCAATAATCGTCTTCCATTTTACATGCATTTGTTTCACTCCTGTTGTATTCTATGGATGAATAGACGCTACTACGGTACAGTTTGTTGCGTTTTCATACTTCTATGAAATTATATTCAGGGAATTGACTATCCCTTCACGCCTCCAATCGTCATGCCCTGTACAAAGTATTTCTGTAAGAACGGATACACCATCAGAATAGGAACACTTGCAATAATGGTCATGGTCGCCCGAATCGAGGTTGGTGTGACAGCCGTTGCATTACTCTCGGCAGACTGATAAGCATCACTAGCTGATGATGTCGCTGAGGTCGTCGAAGTTTGCAGAATCTTCATCAACTCGTATTGCAATGTGCTTAATTCTTTATTGGAAGAGTTGTACAAGAATACATCGAACCAGGAATTCCATTGTCCCACGGCTACAAAGAGTGATACGGTTGCCATTGCGGGAATCGTTAGCGGCAGGACAACGCGGATAAATGTCGTGAACTCCCCTGCCCCGTCAATGCGTGCTGACTCCAGAATGCCTTCAGGAAGACCTTCAATAAATGAACGGATGACAATCATATTGAAGACACCGATTACACCCGGAATGATATATACCCAGAAGGAACCAATCAATCCAAGGTCTCGAATCAGCAGATAACCGGGGATCAACCCCCCGCTGAAGTACATGGTGAAGACAAAAAACATCGTAACAAACTTGCGAAGCACAAATTCCTGACGACTAACCGTATACGCGAGCATGGCTGTACAGAAGACGGACACCACGGTTCCAATGACCGTACGCAGCGCCGAGATCAGAGTTGCGTGATAGATATCGGATTCGCCAAAAATGTATTTGTAGTTGTCCAGTGTCCATACACGAGGCCATAGATATATTCCACCCCGAATGGCATCATTTGCATTATTGAAGGATACAGCAATCATATTAACAAAGGGATAAATCGTCACAATCATCAGACATACCATGAAGACGATGTTAATGGTGTCAAACGCTCGATCCCCGGTGCTGCTATTCCGAAAGCGGGATGTGTTTCCTTTACGCATGGCTTAGGCCTCCTTTTAGAATAGTCTGCTCTCTCCCATTTTTTTTGCTATATAGTTCGCGGAGAAAAGGAAGATGAAGCTGACCACAGTTTTGAATATGCCGCCTGCTGTACCTAAGGAAAAGTTCCCCATCCCTAATCCATATTTCAATACAAAGATGTCCAGATTCTCCGAATAGTCCATATTCATCCCGTTACCCAGCAGATATTGGGGTTCGAATCCGGATTCAAGAATACTTCCCATGTTCATGATCAACAAGATCACAATAACCGGTTTCAAGCCAGGCAGGGTGATATATAACATCCGTTTGAAGCGACTGGCTCCATCAATCTCGGCAGCCTCATATTGCGCCGGATCAATTGCCGTAATCGCTGCCAGATAGATAATGGTGTTCCAACCGACATCTTTCCAGACCTCAGTTGCCCCTAGAATACCCCAGAAGTATTCACCTTTCCCCATCCATAATACCGGACTGTCAATCAGGTGAAGCTTCATCAGCAGCAGATTGATAATTCCGTCTGGTGAGAGGACTGTTAATACAATGCTGGAAGCAACAACCCACGAGATAAAGTGAGGCAGATAACTGACGGTTTGCACAAAACGCTTAAATATGACATTTTTCAGCTCATTCAACAAGAGGGCCAGTGTAATTGCTGTCACAAATCCTAACACCAGTTTAATGGAACTCATAACGAGTGTATTTCGCAGCACCCGGTAGAAGGTATTGTCCTCAAACAAGATACTAAAATGATGCCAGCCTACCCACTGCTGATCGGAGAAGGACCTCGCCGGTTTGAAATTCTGAAAAGCCATGGTCCATCCCCATAACGGCAGGTACTTGAAGATAAAAGCCCAGATGACAAAAGGAATACACATCCAGGCAAGCGTTCGTTGCTGCACAAGTCGCTTAAAAAACGAGTGTGCTCTGGTTCCCTTTGGACTCGAGGCTGGAGGCATCGAGTTAAGGGAGACATTAGGTTTCTCCACGGTGAACCTGCTCCTTTCCTGTGCTGTTATTCATGCGAGAAGAAGCCGGAGTTTATGCTCTTTCGTCTTCTCCTGCGCATGTAACAGTTTGTTTTAAAGTGTTCGTATTACCATTTTCCTGCTACACGATCCTTCACAACTTTGGTAATGGTCGCTTCATAACCAGCTTTGTCCAATTTGTTCAATTCAGCCATGTAGGCATCCCACAGCTTATCAAAATTCGATGGTGCTCCCAAGATCATTTCCGGTAAGTATTTACGTTGCAGATCATCCGATTTGGTGGTGAAGATCTGTTCAGGTGATCCTTGCTCAAGGGCGATGGACCATGCGGGGAACCATGGCCGCTCTTCCGGTTTGTTAAATAATTCACTAAAGGTTTGGATACCGTAGGCTTCAAGGAACTTGTTGTCTCCCTCGGTGTAAGATGCAGCGGCTACTTCTGGCTGGTTGCCAGGGCTATAAGCATTACCATCGGTAAGTGTAGATTCACCGCCATATCGCGGCCAGTCTGATCCGAAGTAAGTGAACCCGAATTTACGGCTCAGCTCCAGATCATCATGGGCTTTGCGTTGATCCTCATTTGCAAAATAGAATCGTCCCTTTTCATCCACACTGTACGTCTCGTCCTTGATTCCCCATTGCACCAGAACCTGATTCTCTTCCTTCAGCAAATTATCGAAATATTTAATGATACGAACAGGGTCTTTGGCATTCACCGATATACCTGTTGCATAGTTGTTGACAAAGCCGGGAGGATCAACGTACTGATCCTTAATTCCTTCATCAAACACAATCGGAAGTGGTGCATAACGTTTCTCATCAATGCCTGCCGAGAGCAGGTTTTTCGACGCGTCTCCAACCTGCCAGCCATAATTGAAGTATCCTAACACACGACCCGAAGTCAGCTTGGCCAAGTACTGGTCTTTGTTCATCGTAAAGGATTCCGGATCAAGCATGCCTTGAGCATTGATTTCATTCAACTTCTGAATCCATTTTTTCTGAGCATCTGTTCCGGCGACGACTTTTGCCTCATGGGTACTCATGTCCACCATGACACTGCCATCGTTCGGATAACCGGCAAGATGCATCGCTGGATTTTGCAGTGTGAAGAAGTTATTGGCCACACCCGCAAGTGACACAAATCCGATGGTCTCTGCACCGTCGACAGTTGGATGTTTTTCCTTATAATCCTGGATCAGATCAAAATATTCATCCAGTGTAGTGATCTTGGGATAATCAAACTCTTTGAGCACAGAGCGTTGAATCCAGAAAGCTCCTCCGCCCACATTTGGACTACCTGAATACTCACCCTGATTAGCTGTATAAGGCAGCGCATAGATTTTTCCGTCTTCGGCATTTTTCATTTTATCGAAATATGGTCCATACACCCTTTTGATATTAGGGCCGTATTCCTCAATTAGATCATCCAGCGGAATATAGGCACCGGCATCCAGTAACTTGGACATCTCACCACTGGAGCTAATGACATCAGGGTAGTCTCCACTGGCAATCATGACACCGGCTTTGGTAGCACTATCACCTACCAGATATTCCAACTTCCAGTCCACACCCGTCTGCTCTTGCAACGCTTTACCGATGGTTGTTTCGCTTGCCAGAGCATCCTTCTTGCCTGGAGAGAACATGTAATACGAGAACGTGACTGGGCTGTTCTCATCATCACCTGTGGCTGAAGGTGATGATGACGAGTTGTTCTGACTGCACCCAGCCAGCAAAGCTGTTAGTAATATGGCTAAACCCGCTGTTCTAAATTTTGGTTTTAACATGTGAATATTCCCCCGTTCCGTGTTTTCTCATATGGATTACACTCACCATTTGCCAGCTACACGATCCTTAACTGCCTGTGTTATCGTAGCTTCGTATGTTTTCTTGTCGAGTTGATTCAATTGACTCCTATATTCATTCCATGTGTTCTCGAAAGTGGAAGGTGAGTCCATAATCATTTTGGGTAAATATTTCTTCTGAAGGTCTTCTGCCTTGGTGATGAAAATCTGTTCAGGAGAGCCCTGCTCCAATGCAATGGACCAAGCAGGAGACCAAGGACGCTCATCCGGTGTGCTGAATAATTCTGTAAATGTCTCCACACCGTATTTCTCTAACAAAAGCTTGTCTCCGTCCGTGTAGCTAAAGGTAGCCACTTCTGGTTGATTGCCCGGCCCATAGGCGTTTCCGTCCTCCAATACGGAGTTATTGCCGTAACGAGGCCAGCTGTAATTAAAGTAGTCAAAGCCGAATTTACGACTTAATTCCGGATCTTCATGTGCCTTGCGTTGGTCATCATTTTCAAAGTAAAAGCGGCCCTCATCATTAACACTATACGTCTCGTTCTCAATCCCCCATTGAACCAGAATCTGGTTTTCTTCCTTAAGCAAATTATCAAAATATTTAATAATTCGCACGGGATCTTTGGCATTTACGGTAATTCCGACACCATAGTTGTTCACAAAACCTGGCGGGTCCACATACTGGTCTTTGACACTGTCATCAAATACGATCGGTAGAGATACGTAACGTTTATCGTCTATACCAGCCTTCTTGAGATTGTTCGTTGCGTCTCCAACCTGCCAGGAGTAACTGAAATATCCCAGCACCCGACCGGATGTCAACTTGGCGAGATACTGATCCTGGTTCATTGTGAACGATTCTGGATCAAACATCCCCTGTGCGTTAACCTCGCTTAGCTTCTGAATCCATTGTTTCTGATAATCAGATCCGGCTACCAGTTTGGCTTCATGACTCTGCATATCCACCATCACACTGCCATCGTTTGGATAACCTGCGAGATGCATAGCTGGATTTAGCAGGGTGAAAAAGCTGCCCGATTCACCCGCAAGTGTAGCGAAGCCGATGGTTTCTTTTCCATCGATCTGCGGATGCTTTTGCTTGTATTGCTCAATCAAGTCAAAATATTCGTCCAGCGTTTTGATCTTGGGGTAGTTAAACTCTTTTAACACAGCACGCTGAATATAGAAGCCGGTCTGAAAATTAGGCTCTGACACATAACCGATGTTGGCAGTGTATGGCAAGAAATAGATCTTTCCATCCTCCTGTCTGAATTTGTCCATATAAGGCCCGTATACCCGCTTAATGTTAGGCCCGTATTGATCGATCAGTTCATCCAACGGGATAAAAGATCCTGCATCCATCAATTTAGCCATTTCACCACTGGAGTCGATGATGTCGGGGTAATCCCCACTCGCAATCATCACTCCTGCCTTGGTTGCACCGTCACCGACCAGATATTCCATCTTCCAGTCAACGCCAGCTTGTTCCTGTAGCTTCTTGCCAATGGTCGTGCTGCTTGCCAGAATGTCCTTCTTGCCACCGCCAAACGTGAAATATTTAAAGGTGACCGGGGTATTGTCATTACTGTCAGGATAAGAGGCTTCCGGGTTGGCTTTATTACAACCTGCCAGGGTTACAGCCAGTAAAATGGCCAGACCTGTTATAATGTTTCTTTTTCTAAACATGTAGCAAATGCCCCCTTAAAGTATTGTTTGTGTCTTTAAGCCTTCTCAATATATCAAGATAGCGCTTTCAAAGTTACCCATGAAAGTGTACTTCCTACTTTGAAAAGTATATCCCTCATATTTAGTCGCCTGGCATTGCTGATGGATCAAGTGGAAGCTTAATTTGGATACGTGTTCCTTCTCCTTCCCATGTCTGGATGTCGAATGTAAAGTGATTTTTATAACAAAGTTTTAAGCGGCTATACGCATTTTTCATGCCAACATGCTCTCCCATATCGGTGTTTTGATCCAGGTAACTTAACAACTCTTCCAATTTAGCTTGTGACATCCCTATACCGTTATCCGTTAGTCTGATATGGAGCTGGTCATTTTCCATTGAAACGAAGAGTTGAATGATGCCTACACCCGGAGATGACTCAATTCCATGAATACTTGCATTCTCAACAAAGGGAAGGATAACCATCTTGGGGATGCGGTACATCAGTACCGCAGGACCTGCCTCAATGGTATATTGGAGTTTTTCTCCAAAGCGATATTTCTGAATTTGCAAAAAACTCTCGATGAGTTCCAATTCTTCTTGTACTGTCACATTATTCTGATTCCAACTAATCGACTTGCGAAACATCTTGGCCATGTTATGCACGATTTTGGCAGTCTCTTTCTCGCCTTTGATGAGGCTCCGCATACGTACCGACTCCAGCGTATTAAACAAAAAATGTGGGTTGATCTGACTATGGAGCGCATGAAGTTGTGCTTCCTGCTGCTTCAACTCCAGGTCTTTCTTTTGGATGTCGGCGAGATATACCTCATGAATCAGGTTATGGATCGTCTCGGTCATTCGATTAAATTCCATCGTGAGTTGACCTATTTCATCTCTTGCATCTTCAGGCGGAATCGTCTGGAAATTCTGTGTTTTTACTTTTTTCATATGTTTTAGAATACGCACCAGCCTGACATGGATGGATCTGGACATAGCCGCAATGATAATAGAAGGCAGGACAAAATTAATGCAAGCCAGCCATACGACGAAGGAACGGGACTTCCGCACCTCCTTCAACACAATTTCTTCATCCATCACTCCATGCAGGGACCATCCTTCCAGATAGTTAATACCTGTATACGTAAGTTCAAAGGGAATCATTTTGTTCGGAAACTGGATCTCACTGTAACGTTTCCCTGTCTGAGCTTCTTCTGCTGTGGGATCATTTGAAAATTGGATGTGTCCTCCCGGATCAAGAAGATACACTTTTCCATCAAATCCGCTGTTGTGAAAATACTGCTTGATCATATCCATATTCAGATCAATTTTAAGTAACTGCTCTCTCCCCCCAGTGTCCAGATTGTCGAGCCTTTGAACCAGACTTAACATCTGATCCGATGAGATCAGTGCCGGATAAGGGGCGGAGTATGCCTGAAATTGAACGTACCAGTCCGAGTTGCGGACATCGTCAGTTAAACGATCAATATAACCGGAAGATAAAATGGTAGAGTTATCGGTATACACTTGATACCAGCGAATTCCCTGATTCATTTGACCGGAGAATTGCCCTTTTAGATAGGAATTATAAGCGTCAATGTACTCAAAATGACTTTGAAATGAACGGGAGATGGTGTCATTGAATACAGGGTCAGTATATAACGAATAAGAGAGGCCGACGCCTTGATCAATGGTTACCCGCAGGTCATTCTTCAGATTGTTCAGTGCCATGCCGGCATCACGAGTTTTCTGACTGCGAATATTGGCGGATGTGACATTGTAGAACACCACATTGGTAACAACGATGGGGATAAACACGGACAGGACATACATCAGCAATAGCTTATCTCGAAGCTTCATGTAGTTCAGGTTCCATCTTGGCATTGTGCACCTCGCTGCTCATTTCCCATAAGGAGATTTCGATATTCTGTAGGCGATAACTTAACCAGTTTCTCAAACTGGGTTACAAAATAATCCGCATTCTGAAATCCTACGCGTGCAGCGACCTCGTACATTCTCAGATCCGTTTGGCGCAGTAACTTCTTCGCCTCATGAATCCGCAGGTTCAGCAGATAGTCATTGAAATATTGATTGTAGCTTTTGCGGAATAATCGCCCAAGATAAACGGGATTCATATAGAAGAGTGCAGCAATGCTTTTGAGATTGATGTTCTCGGTATAATTTGCATCAATATATCGTTTGATCTTGCTGATATCCCCTTTGGATCGTTCCATTCGCAAATGCGAGACATAATCCTCGGCCTCCTCCAGCGCGATGAGAAATGCATGCTGCAATAGTCGTAAATTCCAACCTTCATGACTTTGTTGTGCCAGCTCCTTCAGCTGCTCTAACCCTTCATCATTACCACCCATTTCGTTGACCACAGCGAGAATACCCGTTATATAACGCAAAAGAGAACCCGATACAGCTTGAGGAGAAAATCGATTCATATGAAACAATTTGAATCTCTCTTCTACAATCTTGTGGTACGCAGGCCTATTCCCCTCTTCCAGGCTCAAAATTAAGTGATCCACCTCGTCCTGGTATACATTGAAAACAAACAGCGGTTTGTCCTTGATCTCCGTATAACGCACGACACCACCAGTTTCAGCATATTTATGCTTGGCAGCTTCTTCAGCCGCCATAAGGGATTGTGGGACATCACCAATTTCTTTGACGAGTGTTCCTGCGTAAAGACCGATATCCAGGTTAAACCTTTTGCTCAGTGTTATCTGAATATTATGCAGTTTATCCTGTAACGCCGAGCCCCCTTGATGATGATCAGGCCACAACAGTAATAAAGTAAACATGCCACGTTGTTGCTCACTGATGAACATTTTGCATAAATTACTCTCCAGAGAATGTACTGCTTCACGAAGCTGTTCAATCGTAATTTTAATTGCATCTAATCCGGTCTGAAGTTCAATCAAAGTCATGAGCAGACTGGAGTTACGATTGATCCCGAGCATCTCGGCATATCGATGTTCATCTTCCTTCTGTACATGGCCTTTGATCACATCCTCCAGCATGATGTTACTGGCCTGTCCCTCAGCCAAAAGAATATGTTTTCTTTTATTGCAAATCAGATTAGCCGACTTCTGCAACGTTGCCGTCAGTTCTTCATCATCAATAGGCTTCAGGATATAGTCATGAACGCCGTACCTGATTGCCTGCTGTGCATATTTGAAGTCATGATAACCACTGATGATAATGAACACAGGTTCCAGATGTGGCATTTTCTCTACGGCACGTATCAGTTCCAATCCATCCAGGATTGGCATGCGGATATCTGTTATAATCACGTCTGGTTGCAGGCTTTCAATCAGATTTAATGCCTCTGCACCGTTCCCTGCCTCTCCGATAATCTCCATATTAAGATCCATCCAATCTATGAGTTCATACAGCCCCTTTCGTACATACATCTCGTCATCTACCAGTAATACTTTTAACATCCGTGTGTCCCCTTTCCTCCAACGAAAATAAACCGCCGGTAGCATCTCTCTCTATCGGCGGAATCTAATATGGTGACTGTTGTAGTTCGATGATCGATCCATGACCAGTCCTTCCGAATGACAGAAGCGTTCAGATATCCATCCTTTTTTGCCATAGCCGAATTCTTGATCATAACGATTATAGGTCTGACAACCGTATCCATCATGTTAGGATGGTTACATTTTATAGGTTCACGTCTGCAATTTCATTGCACAAACGGCTATATTTATTGCGCGAAACGATAAGGAGGTCATATATCTGAATGAATGAGACCTCAGAATACCTGTTTGATAAATTTTATTTGCATTGAACAAAAACACGCCAACTTTTGCCTATATCTTATTTCACAAAAAAAAAAGAGCGAATTCGCCCGGCAATTTTGTCAGCCGGTATTCGCTCAGGTAATCGGTAAGTGCTTATTTGTTATTCCATTTATCCCCTTTTAATTCAATCATGGC
The DNA here is from genome assembly GCF_057334655.1 of Paenibacillus sp. AGC31. Taxonomy (NCBI): domain Bacteria; kingdom Bacillati; phylum Bacillota; class Bacilli; order Caryophanales; family Paenibacillaceae; genus Paenibacillus; species Paenibacillus sp. AGC31. The sequence goes on along the minus strand of NZ_JBHFJH010000045.1, from coordinate 81,845 downwards.
ATTGGGGCCAGGGAAGGTTAATTCTATCTTTTGGTCCAGATAGGATAGGGTTACTTTTGATTCTGCAATAGAGCGAATTCTGGTATTGAACAGACGACCATTTTCCCATTCCAGATCTATTTCAAATCCGCCACGAGCCCGAATACCACGAATATATCCTTTTGGCCACGCTGCTGGTAAAGCAGGTAACAATCTGATTACTTCGTTATGACTCTGGAGAAGCATCTCTGCTATCCCTGCAGTACCTCCAAAGTTCCCATCAATTTGAAATGGAGGATGGTCACAAAACAGATTGGGTAACGTGGAGGAACGTAGAAGTTCCACGATGTTATCGTGTGCAAGTTCCGACTCCTCTAATCGTGCCCACATGTTGAGAATCCACGCCCGGCTCCATCCTGTGTGTCCACCACCGTGTTCCAGTCTTCTGTCGAGTGTTACACGAGCTGCCTTGGCCAGGTCAGGTGTTGATTGCAACGTAATTTGCGTTCCAGGATGCAAAGCGAATAAATGGGAAATATGTCTGTGACCAGGTTCCAATTCATCATAATCGTTACTCCACTCTTGGATCTGCCCATGTTTGCCAATGGAGGTCTCCGGTATTTTGGTTAAAGCACCACGGAGTAATTCTCCAAATTCCTGATCCTCTTGCAATATTCGGGTACTTTCAATGCAACGCGTGAAGAGTTCTCTAATAATCTGATTGTCCATTGAAGCACCAAAACATAAAGCCCCCGACTCTCCATTATCTAATATATAGCGATTTTCCGGTGAGGACGAAGGACATATCACCCAATTGCCGGAAGGATCCTCTATTAGATAATCCAGAATAAACATAGCCGCATCTTTCATCGTGGAGTAAACTTTTTCTAGAAATTGAACATCCTTATTGTATTCGTAGTGGTCCCATAGATGTAATGAAAGCCATGCTCCTCCCATAGTCCAAAACGTCGATGTCATGCATACATCCTGCGGAGCAGTGTCTGCCCAGATATCCGAATTGTGATGAGCAACGAACCCCTTGCATCCATACATGGTTCTAGCGGTTTCCTTTCCCCGGACTTGCAGTCGATCTATAAAATCAAACAATGGAATGTGACATTCAGACAGATTGCAGCTTTCTGCAGGCCAATAGTTCATCTGTGTATTAATATTAATCGTATATTTGCTATCCCATACAGGAAGCATGTCTTTATTCCATATCCCTTGAAGGTTTGCAGGTAAAGAACCTGGACGACTGCTTGAGATAAGCAGATAGCGACCAAATTGAAAGTATAGACTCAACAGTTCCGGATCATGCTTACCAGCTCTAAGCCGCTCAAGGCGCTGATCGATTGGAAGTTCGGAACATATCACATCTTTATGTTCATCTTCGAGATGTATATCCATCCGCTTGAATAAGGATTGATAGTCCGAGACATGATCGGTGAGCAGTTCGCTATATGGTTTTGCGGAAGCGGCTTCAATTCTTCGGAGACACTCCACTTCGAGTTGTTCCTTGGGTACTCGGTAATCCGTGCAAGCCGTGATTAGAATAGTTGCTGAATTACCATCCTTCAGAGAAAGCTGACCGCTTGAATAATGAACCTGCCCCCCTTCAGATATAAGGCGAATCGCGCAACAAAATCGAATTCCTGCTTCTCCCCCACTTCTTCCCCGGATGATCAAGTCATTCGTTCCACGCTTCTCGATCCGGTCCAGATAGGATTGGAAACCAACAGGATGCTTAAGAATATCTGAATAGGATGTTGATTGCAGAATGGTTCCCCTGCCAAAAATAGTGGAGAAAGATAACTTTCCAGGTACGCTAGATTTGAGATGAGCAACGAGCACTTGATCCGGGTAGCTGGCAAAATAATCACGGCTGTAAATGGATTGATCTGCGGTATAATTCACGTTTACCTTGCCATGTTCCAGATCGAGATGTCTTTGATATTCATTCGGTTCATGTTCACTGTGGTCCATAGCGATATAGAAGTCCCCCAATGGCTCATAATGTCTTTGCCCGTCAGGAACACCTACCAGAGTATCTGCTGCGAGTTCTTCTGCTTCCCTAATCTTACCGTCAAAAATCAGGCTTCTGATCTGAGATAAAGATTCAAGTGCTTGAGGATTATTCCGCTGCATCGGACCACCATACCACAGACTATCTTCATTAAGCTGAATTCTCTCAATCTGTGTTTTCCCAAAAATCATGCCTCCAAGAGTTCCATTTCCGATAGGCAATGCCTCTTCCCATGTTCCAGCAGGTTGATTAAACCAGATATTTTTGGTCTTCACGTTAAAACCTCCAACGAATTATATTCCTCACATTTTTCTTGTTTAGTGTGTTCCGTTTGTATGTCCTTTCAGTGTACTGTAATCTCTTCAGCATCTAAATGAACAAAATTAACTTGAATTATCACAATCTTATCCCAGCATTAGAGGTATAATCCTAAATTCCGAAACGGACAGTACAAATTCTTGTTCTGGACAAGGAAGTATAGCTATTGGCAATAAAAAAAGCCGCTATAATTAGCGGCTCTGCTTCGTTCATTTGATTTAGCTTACGTGAAGCTTAAGTTATAAAATATTTCGCTCCATTTGTTGCATGAATTGCCTCAATATCAGCCGATCTTCCGAAGAAATGGATTGAAGTAGTTTCTCTTGCTGCTCTCTCCATTTATCCTCAACCGGTTTTTCTAATTCTTTCCCCTTATCGGTTAGAAAAATACGCATGATCCTTGCATCCTGTTCATCACGTTTGCGATATATAAATCCATTCTGCTCCAGTGATTTGACCATGTTTGTAACCGTTGGTGGTTCGCATTTCATATGTTCACTTAGTTGCATCTGTGTTACCCCATCACCCAACCACAGCCGATACAACAAATTATCTTGTCCTACATAGAGATTTAGTTCCCGGAGAGATTCACTATAGTTTCGACGCATTTGGGAGGAAATTCGATCTAAGGACTGTCGAATATCACAATCTACTGCATCTGTCATGAACGATCCCTCCCTAACATCCGAATTATATTTAGCAGACTAAATGTATCATGGGGATATTTAAGTGTCAATTCACCTTAGTGTCGTTATAAGGGCCTCTTCCTATCCAATTTTCACAACAAAGATTGCATTTTATCGTAAAGCTTATTTTTTGGCAAAACCTTGCTTGTTCAAATAGGTCATCATTTGCGGTTGAATACTTCTCTCGAGGTGATCTTGGATATGGTCACTCCATCCTTTTACTTTTTTTACGGTGAAAGGAGCTCTCGTCGGACGATTTTCATAATACTTCAGCATGGTCTCATCATAGATTGCTAATTTCTCTTGATCCATTGGTTGGTATTGATTATCAAGCAATATCATGGATTGAGGGAGCCGAGGTTTCAGTTCCGGCTTATCTCCAGCTGGATTACCGATACATAATCCCACCAGAGGGATAACATATTTTGGTAAATTCAATACGTCAGATAGTTCGCTAATATTGGCTCTGACCCCACCAATGAATACTCCGCCAAGTCCCAGCGATTCAGCCGCGGTTAACGCATTTTGTGCCATCAGGCCAGCATCGAATGAACCAATCAACAGAAATTCAATATATTCAATATCCACATCTGGAGCGATTTCATGATTTCGGTTGAAATCTGCACAGAAGATCCAGAATTCTGCCGCTTCTTCAATATAGGGTTGATCGACACAGAGATGTCTGAGTTTTTTTCGAAGTACTGGATCTGTGATGCGTATAATGGATACCGCCTGCAGAAGACTGAACGATGAAGTTTGATTTGCTGCCTGAAATATTGCATCTATTTGTTCCTCAGTTAGGGGTTGAGATGTGTAAGAACGAAACGATGTATGGTTATGAAGCAATTCGAGTGTGTTATTCATTAAAAAGCTCTCCTTTATTCGTTGATTCCATGTTCCTGCAATCCGTATTCGTAGGGAACGCCCATATTCTCGCGTAGTGTTTTTCCTTCATATTCCTTATGGAACAAACCGCGTTCCTGCAAGATAGGTACTACCTGATTCACAAAATCTGCAACGCCATCAAAAGATACATCGGGCACAACTGAGAATCCGTCACATGCTTCAGCCAAAAACCATTCTTCTAAGAAGTCAGCAACCTGTGTCGGGGTGCCTGCAACAACCGGATGATAGTTGATGACCCCGTGAGCGAGAACATCCCTTACAGAGAGTCCATCTTTTAATAACTTTAAAGCTCTCGGAGAACGGGGGTCCATGGGGTTGGCATAAGCATTTTTTAACAAGTCTGCCGCTAAAGGTTGATCTATATCTACTGAGTTTACCGACAATGGTAAACCAACCATGGATCCGAGGTAACTTACCCTGCTGGGGATTTCCTGAGGATTGAAGCTCATAAGCTGTTTCCGACGATCCAGAGCTTCTTCCTCCGTTGAAGCCAGAGAAAACATAAACCCTGCAAACATTTTGATATCATCGGGGTTTCGACCGAAACGGGCAGCACTTTGCCTTATGGCTTGTCTGTGTTCACGGGCAGACGTAATATCATAAGGATTGGCGTACACTCCGGAAGCATATTTCCCAGCTAATTCTAATCCTTCTCCTCCTCCCCCTGCCTGGAAAATCACTGGCTGCCCTTGCTCAGAGGGGGGAATGGGCAAAGGACCACGAGATGCATAATACTGACCCTGAAGGTTTATAGGCTGGATTTTGTCCATATCAGCAAATTCCCCTCCTTCTACATCTAACGTCCAAGCGTCTGGTTCCCAACTCCCCCACAAGGCCTGAACAATTTGTATGCTTTCATGTGCCTTGTCATAGCGTTCTTGGCGATTTTCAACCCGGGCACCGAAATTAGCCGCCGCTAGGGGGTCGGATGTGGTAACCGCATTCCAGCCCACACGTCCATGACTGATAACATCCAGTGCTTTGAACTGACGTGCAATGTTGTAGGGATAATTAAATGTTGTAGAGAGGGTAGCAACAAGCCCGATGTGTTGTGTCTCTCTTGCTACTGCCATAAGTGCCAACATGGGGTCCATAGGAAACATAGGCGTCTGTGGACCTAAATTATTGGATAATGCTGGAGTATCAGCAATGAAAATCATTTGAAATTTTCCTTGTTCAGCTAATTTAGCCCGTTCTACATAACTATCCATATTGGTGTAAGCTGCAGGATCCGTGCCAGGCATTCTCCATGCGCTAAATTCGGCTCCATAACCCGAAACCATCTGTAAAGCCAGTTGCATTTCACTTCTTTTTTTCATAACGATTTTCTCCTTCGTTCTGGAAAGGCACAATGTGTGCCCTTACTATAGCGCGAATATATTTAGCATGCTAAGTATATGGATGGATCCGATTTTGTTCCATTCAGGGAGGGTTATAGGTATTGACGTTCACCGGTCTGGGCTGATTTCTCGACGGCATCCAGTAACTGATGAAGTTTCACCGCATCCGCGAAAGTAGGTGCTAAGGTAGTGCCTTCTTGAATATCTTTGGCAAACTTGCGATAAGCCTGAGCCATGTTTAGAACAAATCCGGAGTCGTTATATAGAGAATTTGGAGCCGAGAAATAGACATCGGGAATGGTTAGTTCACGAAGCTCGTTGTCCGTAGATCCTGCACCGCGTAATTGGTGCGATCCGAATTGAATGGATGCAGGAGCGCTCAGCACAATTGTGCCGTTGTCTCCGAAGATTTCAAGTGTGAGTCCTGTCTGATGTTTAACTCCACCTTGAATATGGACACTGGCTGCTGCCCCATTAGTCAATTTTCCTGTAATCATGATCTGATCATCCGTTGTTTTCTTGATGACTTTCTGAATATCAACCAATTCAACTTCTGGAAACTGTTGAGCTGTGGTGGCAGACAATTCTGTAAAGTCCCCAAGCATGAAAGTGAAGGCATCCAGATTATGGCCCCCTACAATGGTCAGCAAGTTCCCTCCAACTTTCCGGTCATACAAGTACGCAGTCGACTTGTCACCTACGCCACCCATGCCATCTATAGCGATCTTCAGGTTGGCAGACAACACTTTACCCACATAACCGTCTGCCAATAAATCTTTTACGTATTGAACGGCCGGGGCTTGTCTAGCCTGTAATCCAATCGCATTTGGCAGTTGCGCGGACGCTACCCATTCCTGCATTTCAAGCGCTTCCTCTGTATTAGAACCCAGTGGCCATTCACAATAGATTGGTTTGCCAGCAGGAGCGATGGCTTTGACTGCATTATAATGTTCCTTGACGTTAATACTGACAACAACCATATCCACATCAGGGTGCTGAGCCAACTCCTCCATATTATCAAAGCCATGATCTGCCCGAAAAGCTTCTGCGCTTTTCTTTGCACTCACCATATTACTTGTCCCAACCGCTGTAAGCTCGAATTCATCCAAATGCTGAATAGCTGGAATATGTGTACCACTCGCCCACCCGTTATTAATGGATGCTCCTATGATACCTGTACGAATTTTTTTACTCATTGTTAAACATCTCCCTTGTTAATATTTACAGTATGATTGAATATTGATTTGTCTCCAGCCCTTATAAGTCACTCATTTCTATGATATATTTTATTTAGCTTGCTAACTATTCAATCGAGATAACATTATTATTCTTTCGCATTTTAGGTAAACTAAAATTGTTTTGGTGTTGACACCATCATAGGTGTATTTGTTTTGTTTGCAAAGAGGGCAATTTAAATGAACATAGTACATCTTTTTGTACCTTTGGATCAGGAGTGATATGAATGAGAGTTTGCAATGAAGGATTTGAACAAGAGTTTATAGATGGAAAAAGTGATATGTACGCCATAGCTTTTACTCAGAATGTCCTTTCTGGGCGTTGGAAATATTTCATTTTATGGTACCTAAAAGACGAAACACGTCGATATACGGATATCAAAAAATTCCTTGGAGATCTGTCTCAAGGCTCCCTCACAAAGCAGCTTAAAGAGTTGGAGAATGATGGTGTTATTCAACGTGATGTATATCCGGAAGTTCCTCCGCGAGTTGAGTATTCGTTAACAGACAAGGGAATGAAGTTACTACCGATCCTTGAAAAGATGGAGGACTTCGGCAAAGAATACGGCTAAGCAATTTAAACTAGGCTTCCATATTACATCTTTGTTAAAGGGGGGAGATATGTTTTTCTTCTTTTTTTTTCCCTTGCTTTTGGTACTGTTCTGACTATCGCCTCTTTCAGACTTCTCTTTATAGACAAATAAAGTTGCTATTGTAGCAACTTTATTAAAAGACATTTTTAGATTTCTTAAACATTTTCAGGCTCATAAATTCCGTAACCATTCTTGCCATTCTTTTTAATCTTGTACATGGCTCCATCCGCATGTCTCAGAAGTTCGGAAGGCTCCTGTCCATGCTTGGGAAATAGGCTGATACCAATACTCATCGAAAGGTTGATATAGTTTCCGGCAATTTTGAAATGGGTACTAAATGCAGCTTCCAATCTTTTGGCAATGACTTCAGCATCGTGATCATCTTTCAGATGGCTTAAAATGATGAATTCGTCCCCGCCAAGCCGAGCTACCGTGTCCGCACTTGGAATTGTTTCGCTTAATCGCTTTGCCATTTCCAGCAACACTTGATCGCCAACATGGTGTCCATATGTATCATTCACTTGTTTAAACCCATCAGCATCGACAAACATGACAGCTAGTTTGCTATGGTTTCTTTTGGCATTACTGATAGCCCAGGCAAGACGGTCATTATAAGCAAGACGATTAGGCAGACCTGTAAGTGGATCATGCAAAGACAAATGCTTGCTGATTTTTTCGGAGATTTTGATTTTGGCGTACTCCGTCTCCAGTTCTTTGATCAGATTTTTAAGTTTAAATACCCTGGTATTGGTGTGTGTCATGTCAGTAATCTGAATGAGGGCATAACTCCGATCTTCATGATAGAGCGGTTCAACATGCATATTTTGTCTGAATAATTGTTCATCCTCTCCTTCATTAGGAAGAATGAATGCCTTATGTAACGCGCTTGAGCAAAATCTGCTCTGTCCATGATACAGCGCATTTTGCAAGATATTTAGATAGATATTTGACTTAAACCGTGGGCAGACCTCAAGCAGATTCAAGCCTAGTACCTCTTCTACATTCTTGCCAGTAAAGCGCTCCAACCAGGCATTCCAGACAACAATTTTTAAATGCCTGTCCACGATCATTATTCCCATATGGGCTTTGTTCAAAGCTTGTGAAATAAGATTATCCATTGTCCGCCTCCAACAAAGCGTCCATTTTGGCCAGCAGGCTTGATATGGAGTTCATACTTAATGCTATGACAATGATACCTGTCACATCCGTATCGGCAAGTAAAAACGAGGTATGTAAAACCAGGACATAGACTTCATTCTGAAGCAATATTTGCTGATCGGAATTGGTGACATAGATCAGTTCAATATCAGGCAGGACGTATTCCAGTTTGATCTCCAGGAAATTACCGAATTCTCCAATAATGGCGTTAAGCAGGACATTGCTAACTTCCTTCAAAACGTCCAAATCCGTATCCATCAGGTTCGGATCGTTCGGTATAACGCTCTCACCCAGTTCTCCAAGACAGATGTTTGCCAATACTTTAGCCTGCTCAACAGGAAACATCAGAAATGCTTTTCCCTGAAATTCGTATCCAAACTGTAAGGATGACCTAAACAGGTGACCTTCACTGAAGAAAATGTTGTATCTTCGATCTCCAGGATCAACATCGGATATAGAGATCAGTTCCACTTCCGGAATGTTCAAAACGATACGCTTGTCTACTATCTCTGACAACATGTTAGCCGCTTGTCCCACGTAAACGTTCACTAGTTCAGTAAGCAAATCCTTCTGTAAATCATTCAGCATGATAGGCCGCCTGAATCAGTTGAATCATGGTCGTTGCCTTCTCTGCGGTTAACGGTTTATTCAAAAAACCAGAAATGCCTAACATTTCAACTTCATCCCTAGTTGTCTTCTGAATATCTGCAGATAAGATAATAATTTTGACATTGCTATCCGTTTCTCGAATCATACGAAGCATTTCTTGTCCGTTCAAACCAGGCATCAGCAGGTCGGTGGTTATAAAATCAGGTTGAAATTCCTTAAATAGGTTGTATCCTTGCTCTCCATTGTTAGCAATCTGAATCTCGCATTCTGGAATATGATCAACAATCAGCTTTGTAAGCAATTTCTGTACGAAAATGGAGTCTTCTACAATTAATACTTTCATTTTCTCTTCAGTCTCCTTGATAAAATGGTAAGAGCTCGGGATGGTCAGGCGCTGTGGACAGTTCTTGATATAGGGCTTTCGCGCGCAGTGGCACCCTGAAAAGAGACTGACTGGTGAATCAAGTAAATATAAATTATAGTAACTTTAATTTAATTGTCAACAACATTATTGAATAAATTAGATTCGTGTGCAATTGACATACTACCACCCGTCGTTAAAAAAACATGAAAAAAACGGTCACCTAGTGACCGTTTTTATCGGTTATCTGGAACTGCATTAAGTTTACTCTTTTACCCCTCCAAGCTGCAAGCCATGAACGAAATACTTCTGCAAAAATGGATATACGACTAAGATCGGTAATGCGGCAACAATCGTAATCGCTGCCCGAATAGATACAGGTGTGACCATGTTACGCGCAGCGCCAAGATCTGCACCATTGGCCACGGCTGCACTGCTGTTGGAATTCATAGAAGATGATAATAGTTTCATCAACTCATATTGCAGCGTGCTCAGGTTTTGTTTGGAAGATGCATACAGAAACGTATCAAACCAAGAGTTCCATTGACCGACTGCAATGAACAGTGCAACAGTAGCGAGAACAGGTTGGCACAGCGGTAGAATAATGGAAATGAATGTTCTGAAATCTCCAGCACCATCAATTTTGGCGGATTCGATCAATCCCTCCGGTAGTGTCTGGATATAAGTTCGAATAACAATCATATTAAAGGCACTGATCAGCCCAGGAATAATGTACACCAGGAAGTTGTTTAACAAATGCAAATCTTTCATTAGGAAGTAAGTTGGAATAAGACCTGCACTAAAATACATCGTAAGAACAACTGTAATGGTAATGGGCTTTCGTAATATATAATCTTTTCGGCTTAGTGTGTAAGCCAGCATGGAGGTTAAGAAGAGACTTAAAACTGTCCCCAAAACCGTTCTCGCCACAGATATACCAAAGGCGCTGAAGATGGTCCCTCCTGCAAATACTGCTCTGTAGTTTTGATCTGTCCATACCCGAGGCCACAGATAAATCCCACCCCGGATGGTGTCATTACCGGCATTGAATGATACGGCGAGTGTATTCACAAACGGATACAGGGTAACAATCGCGATTGCGATCATCAGTATACCATTTAACGTATGGAAGACAATCGGTTCAAGCCGAGATTTATTGATTCCCATCTCTAGTCCCCCTTATATTAATCGGTCTTCCCCGAGCCGTTTGGAAATTGAATTCGCCGCAAAGATCAGCGTGATACTAACTACTGTTTTGAAGATACCTGCCGCAGTAGCCAAAGAATAGTTCCCGATCTGTAGTCCGTATTTCAGGACAAATATATCTATCGTCTGTGACCAGTCGACAACCACACCATTACCTAACAGATACTGAACCTCGAATCCAGCTTCCAAAATCCAGCCCATATTCATGATCAGCAAAATGATAACAATGGATTTGATTCCGGGTAAGGTCACATACAGCATTTTCTTATATCGGTTCGCACCATCAATCTCTGCCGCTTCATAGAGGGAAGGATCGATAGACGTGATGGCCGCCAAATAAATAATGGCATTCCAGCCAACTTCTTTCCATACATGGGATGCGCCTACAATGCCCCAGAAGTATTCCGGAACGCTAAGCCACATGATAGGTTCTTGAATGATATGCAGCTTCATGAGCACCACATTCACAATCCCACCATCAACAGATAGTGAACTTGCAACGATACCTGTCACAATAATCCATGAGAGAAAGTGAGGTAAATACGAAATTGTTTGAATGGTTCGTTTATAAAACTTATGTTTGATCTCATTAAGTAAAATGGCAAATATAATTGCTGTCGCAAATCCGAGCACCATATTGATGACGCTCATCGCAATGGTATTACGAAGCACGTTAAGAAATGCATCGTCTGTTAGCAAAAACTTAAAGTGTTTGAGCCCGACCCATTCCTGCTGCGTGAAACTCTTCGCAGGACTGTAATTCTGAAAGGCCATAACCCAGCCCCAAATGGGATAATACGAGAATACGAGAATGTACGCAACGATGGGCAATGACATGAACATGAGTTGTCTTTGTCCGCGCAATCGTTTTAACAGTGGTGCTTTGGGAACGACTGTACGGGTGGTTTGCTCTGGTATGGCTCCAGGCGTGTTCGCCATCTTTCACTCCTCCTATTGGCTTGCAGCGACTTTAACATGATGTCTCGGAAGGCACTCGCCTGAGTAATCCTTTGGTTGATACCTTCCGAGAGAATCATTGCCGCATTTTTTTATTTAACAGACCAGTTCTCGATTCTCCATTTCAGTTGTTCATTAATCCGATCTTCATAGGATTTAACATCGATCTTCTTGTAAGCGTCTACGTATTCAGTCCAAATGTTATCGAACTCATTCGGTTTTGACATGATTGCTTTAGGCAAGAATTTCAATGAAGTGTCTGTCATTTGTTTGTTCGCTACTGCAGCATCAGAGCCTTCTTTCAGATCGACCTGCCATGCTGGATAGTACACTGGATTTTCTGGTGCAGGAGAGAAGAAGTCACTCCACGTTTTGAAGCCATAAGCATCCAGAAGTTCTTTGTCTTCCGGTTTGAGGTTGTCATAGAATTCCTCAGGTTGGTTGATCGCTCCAATCGCATTGCCATCTTCAAATGTTCCTTCGAGCTTCGGTGCAGCAGCGTAGAAACCTTCAGCTTTGTTAACCAATCTCCATGCAGGATCATCCTGCTCTGTCCGTTGCTCTGGTGTACGATAGAATCTTCCCTCTTCATTCACTTGATAGTCTACACCCTCTTCACCCCATGACAAGAGCTTCTGGTACTTCTCGTCCATAAGCTTATCGAGGAATTTGATGAGTGCTACAGGATCTTCAGCATCTTTACTGATACCAAAACCATTGTTCAAGTTAATGACCGGACGATCCAGATAATGATCTGTGATACTTGTATCATAGACTACCGGGAAGCCTACGTATGTCTGACCAATTTTCCCCTGTGCGACGAGTGGGTCTTCACCAGCTTGGAAATTCCAGTGCTGGTCGAACATACTAAGCACACGTCCCGAAGAAATTTTGGCCAGATATTGATCGTAGTTCTGAACAAAGGCTTCTTTATCCAGCAATCCCTCGTTGTACAGATTGTTTAGTTCTTTATAATACCGTTTGGAGATATCTTTGTCGGCAAAAACGGTTGCGACTCCACTATCATCTACGACTACACCCCCGTCATTGGGGTGACCCGTAAGATGTTCAGGTGGGTTAAGCAAAGGGAACGTCCGCCAGTCTGAAGCCAATGTAGTGAAACCAATTGTCGGTTGACCATCAATCGTTGGATTCTTGGCTGCATAATCACGGACCAACTTTGTGAAATCATCCAACGTTTTAGGAGTCGGGTATCCGGCATCCTTCAGTATGGATTTTTGAATCCAGAATGCAGGACCAGAATAATAGTTACTAATGAACTCCCCTGTATACACTCCATAGTTAGGCAACCAGTAAATATGTCCGTCACTGGAGTCTTTCATCCGGTTCCAGTCTTTACCGAAATGTTTCTTCAGATTAGGTGCATGCTCTTCAATGAGATCTTCGAGTGGAATAACCGCACCGGCTGATACCAATTTGGTATCTGCTGTGATCAAGTCAGGGAAATCGCCACCGGCAATCATAACGCCGAGCTTCTGTTGAAGATCACCCACAAGAAACTCCATCTCAAGATTGACGCCGAGTTCATCCTGGATCTTCTTGTAGATTCGGTTATCTTTAGCTGGCGCCTGATTTGGCGTTCCGATAAAGGCCGTGATGTTCAGTACCTCTTTCCCATCCTTTGTAGTCGCTTTCTCATTGTCACCGCTGCATCCTGCAAGTGCCAAACTCAAAGCCAGAACGAGTGATACGGAACCCCAAAGCTTCTTTTTCTTAAGTCCCCCCATGTACTTGCCCTCCTTGGAAGTGGTATGTCTTACTGTTTTTAGTATGAAGAAATGTATGCGGTTACAAAATATATACATTTAAGGTCTACCCCCCTGTAATTGTAGGTCTTATTCAGGAGGGGTTCTTCTTTTTCATGGATCAATTGGCATACTTTTGCCTGTATTCTACAGGTTTCATGGCTGTTCGTTTTTCGAAGTGTCTGAGAAAATGCTGGTAACTGCGGTACCCTACCTGCTCTGCAATCGCACTTGATGTTTGATTCGTCTGCTGGAGCAGACGCTTCGCTTCTTCCATTCTTAGATCATGTACTACCTCAATTACACCCTTACCATACTTTCGCAAAAAGGATTGCCCTAAATGGACAGGATTCACGTAGAATCGTTCTGCGAGCTCCTGGATCGTAAATGTCTCCCTGTAATGCATCTGCACATATTCAGCAACCGTCGCCTGTATGCCACCCATTTGCCTCTCCCGGAAAACAGCCAGTTCTGACTTGCATTGCAAACAGAAATGTTCCAGATTGTTAGCAACCTCTTCTATATTTCGATGGCCCTTCTCCAGAATTCCACTCGCCAATTCGTTCATTAGAGCATTAGGTTCTCCTCCTAGTTCTCTACACAGGGACAGTCCGCGGAATATAATGTGGGTAGAGAAAATATGTACAATCTCTGGCGCAGCCTTCATCTGTACAAACAGTTCAAAAGCACTCCGAATTGCAGACGAGAGTTCCTCTACAGAACCGTTTTCAAGCAAATCGCAAATATGGTCCACTTCTGATAGCGTTTCCGGATCAAACTGCCAATTCTCCAGCTGGATATCTTCGGCAAACAAAAGACGCTCTTGATTAAAAAACAAATAACGCCCAACTTCCTGAGCAGAGCGGAAGGATTCAGATAAATGCTCCAGTTTGTTGACCGTTAATCCAACCGCGATATGAATATCTTCGCAGCCGTTATGTTGCATGTTGTTCATCAAACGCTGGGTAAAAACTTTAATTGCTTCAAATGTCTCATTTTTATCATTCGTTTCCTCCCCCCATACAACTCCCAATGAGTCTCTTGTTCTGTCTATCACATAACAGCAAGTTGTTTCTTCAGCCGTTTGTTCAACTACTGAACAGACTTCCTGAATATCTCCCTGAAAGGCTATCCGCAGGTATGCCCAATGGGACTTGTTTAAACGAGGAAGGAACTCCGACATCTCCTCCTCCGATATATTTTGCTTATCCTTAATCAGTGCAGTCAAAAACGCTTTGATCCTTTGCTCGGTTGCATGTTCTCTTATACGCTCCAGGGTTTCACGCTCCTGCAATTGCATACGGAGACGGACCAACATATCCTCTGCTTCTGTACTGTCAACCGGTTTGGTTAAATAATTGGAGACACCTAATCGAATAGCTTGTCTGGCATAATTAAAGTCACTGTATCCACTCGTGATGACAAACAGCACAGACTCATGTTCCAATCGTCGTGCTTCTTCTACAAGTTCCAGCCCATTCATCACGGGCATACGAATGTCTGTCACCACGAGATCAGGTCGATCTTGTTCCATCATCCGAATGGCTTCCTCACCGTTGGCGCACACGCCTTTGATTTCAAAACCATACTTTTCCCAATTGATCAGAAGCTGTAAACCTTCAATGGCATATGGTTCATCATCGACTAACAGTACTTTGTACATGAGAGTTTACCTCCTATTTCCTCTGTTCCAGCTTGGAGATTGGTATACGGTACCCTGCAATGGTTTCCTTTCCAGGTACACTGCTTAGATCAAATATCGCATTTCCTTCATAAAAGAGTTCCAACCTTCGGTAGACATTACGGAGTCCTACATGCTCGCCGTTCCGGGGTCTTTCAGAACGAATATCTCGCAGGAGCTCGGTTAGTCTCCCTGCATCCATACCGATTCCATTATCGATTACCTGAATAACCAGTTCGGAAGCGTTTCGTCTCGCTGTTATCTTGATCTCTCTTCCATTTTTTCGCGCCTGCAAGCCGTGTTTGCAAGCATTCTCGACGAGAGGTTGAATACTCATACGGGGAATGAGCAACGAAGCTGCATCAGGATCAACCTCGAAGGTGTAATCGAACAGCTCACCAAAGCGAAACTTCTCAATCTGGAGATAAAGATTCGTAAATTGCAGCTCTTCTTGCAAAGGAATCAGATTGTCAGAATGACTGAGCAACTGTCTCATCAACTTGGACAGACTTTTGATAATCTCAATTACTTCTGTATATCCATTCTTTGTACTAACGACCAGCAAGGCATTCAATGTGTTAAATAAAAAATGGGGATTCATCTGACTCTGGAGCATGGACAATTCAGTCCTCACTTGATCCAGCTCCAGATCTTTTTGACGGATTTCCAGTTTATATACGTCATTAATCAGCGTATGAATTTTACCAATCATGATGTTAAATGTACGAATAAGCCCGCCAATTTCGTCGCGGCCTTCGTGAATTTCAATCAGATCGAATCGTTCGTTACGAACCTTCTCCATATGTCTGGATAACTTGCGAATCCGATAGTGGTAGGAACGCAAAATAATATAGATCAATACAGAGGGGACCACGATACTTAATGCAAGCAACCCCAGAATTGACTTAAAGGCTTCTTGCAGCAGGTGGTCAAGGTGACGCGTATCGGCAACTCCAATCAATTTCCAACCCTTTAGGTAGGCTAGATTCCCCAACGATTTTTCGAGCGTGTAAGCAGAATCTCCAGATTCCTCGAGCATTGATTCATTATCAAGGGGGGATAAGTCGGTTTCGCTGAATTCCCCACTTGAAACGACAGTTCGATTGTTGCTGTCCACCAGACGCAGCTGAAGACTGTCTGATTCACGATTTAAAATGCTATACACCCGGCTAAGTTCCAGATCAATCTTGGAATACTTCGCATAATTCGCATACGAGGTATACGTATCCATTTTGCCAATCACACTGATTCTTCTTCCCGCGTTAAATCCGGATGGCTCAATATAATCAACGACAAGAATGCCTCCACTGGTGGATTTCAGCTGTTTCAATCCAGGGAGTACATTCTTGTCTTTCATCACGATGTAATGACTGCCCGTCTGAATGGTATCGTTATCCGTATAGATACGCACCTCCAGAATATTCGCTGACATATACCGTGTTAATTTATCTCGCAGGAATGCATGGTACACGTTGTAATAATCAACGGGGGAGTGATAGGTCCGATCCAGTGCCTCATAGAGCGAATCGTCTGCTGCAATAATTCGGCTCAGAGCAACGCTCTCATCTATCATGCCAAGCAGTTCCCCCGCAGCCCTGTCGATGGATTTACGCAGATTCTCCTGTTCTCTAATCTTGATATCCGCAGAGGTTCGTTGATAAAAGAAGATATTAATCGTTATTACAGGAAGGAGAATACTAAGTACATAAATAAGCAGAAATTTGGATCGGAGAGGAATATCATTAACCTTACGGAACATCCAGAATTTATGACGCATATGATCACCCTTGGTTTTTGTTTTTATAGACTGACGGAAGCTCCCCTGTATGCTCTCTGAACTTTTGGGTGAAATATTCAGCATCATGATATCCTAGCCTGAATGCAATGTCAGTGATCTTCATATTGGTACGTCGCAGGAGTTTACGGGCCTCCTCAACACGAAGCTGGTGCACATAGTCACTGAAACTGACCCCCATCTCCCGCTTGAACTGTTGACCCAGGTAGGCAGAATTCACGTGAATTCGATTAGCTACATCTTGTAATTTAATTTTACTTCGATAGTGCTGCTTCAATTCATTCACTGCTTCTGAAACCAGCACTCCCGTACCCGTCTTTTGCTTCAATTCAGACTGGGAAAGTTGCTTGGACAGTCGAGCACACAGGTCTTGCAATGTGCCGGAAGACCAGCTCGCAGCCGCATGCCATTCTTTTTCACATAGTATTTCTCTGCAACCCTCTCTTTTTCCATATTTTCGTAGCAATTCCCCATGGATATATCGGATGACATGATGTATCCATTCCAGCGATACCTCTGCTTTCTCACTCTTCTCTAGCAGTGCACTCACTGCAATATCGATGGAATAGGTGTTTTCTGCTTCAATCAACGCCAAGATCTCTTTGGAGATGTTCATCATTTGCTCTAAATTATATTCTTCGCTTATCCGATATTCATTAAGATGATTGTCATAGGCTTCATCTGTAACCATGACTCCATTTTGCTGTTTTTGCTCATTTCTGCGTTTGTCCAGAGGTTCAATCATTTCCATAAGGATTTGATGAATTTCCTCGGGAACAAGAGGTTTAAGCACATACTGATCAACCTGATACCGTATGGCTTGCTTCGCGTAATTAAAATCCGAGTATCCTGTAACGATAACGATTTTAGAGGTATAGGCGAGATCTTCTCGCAAGGTATGAATCAAACCAAGACCATCCATAACAGGCATTTGAATATCAGTGACGACAAGATCCGGTTCAACCGAGTTGAATAAAGCAAGTGCTTCCTCCCCATCCGTTGCCGTTCCGCAGAGTTCGTATCCACAAGTTCGCCAGTCAATCATTGTTCTCCATCCTTCTAGCATAAACGGCTCATCATCCGCGACAATGACCTTGTACATTAGCTCACCTCTCTTTTATCCTTGATCAGCTGCATGTATTTTATCTATATCAATAGGCAGATTCCAGTTGTTCTGAAAACGCTAAACAGCAGAACAACAGCAGGATTGTTGTCTGCTCGCACAACTTGGAGAACAAAATTTCTACCAGCCTCATCGTTCATTAATCAATAACATAGAACATGGTTCCATCGGACCGTACTATAAGAACGCTCCGATTGTAGCGAAGCGCCGGGAGAACAATTCAAGTGTAACGCTTACATTTTGGTACAACAACCTGTTAAACTATAGGTTTTCACCCGACAAAGTATAGGTTTAGCTCAGAAGTAATCTTTGTCAGGAGAAAGATTTTTCATTCTCCACGCACAATACGGAATCCTTGATCGGGACCAAAACCATTTGCATCAAATTTGCCTCGAAATGATATTTCATTGTTATTGACACCGCCAATCCAGCCTCCGCCTTTCACAACTCGCCAGGATTGATTGGGACTCTCCGAATCACTGTACCAGTCCCAGCACCATTCTCTCACATTCCCAGACATATCATAGATTCCTAACTCATTCGCCTTCTGAGTTCCGACTTTTTTGGTTTGATTACGATTGCTCTCAATAGCGGGCCAGCTCCAGTCACCCGTCAGAATGTTCTCGCCGGCATTTACCCAGTACCAGGCAACTTCATCAGGATTGTTACTTCCGCTGTATGTGTAATTTAAGCTCTTTTGACCTCCGCTTGCAGCGTATTCCCATTCTGCCTCTGTGGGTAAACGGTAACCGTTGGCGTCCTCGTTGATCGTTACATTCCATTTTATAGTGTCGTTTTCATTGTGATTATTCGTGTCCTGGTTGTCTTTGTCTATATTGTAATAAGGTTTCAGGTTTTCTTTTATACTTTTTTGATTACAGTATTCCACTGCGTCATACCAGCTGACCATTTCAACAGGCAGGTCGTCTCCCTTGAAGCCAGAAGGGTTTTCCCCCATAACCTCCATCCATTCTTTTTGAGTTACTTCGTATTTACCAATATAGAAGGAATCGAGCGTTTCATTCCTATCAATCTGACTTGGCTTACTGCTCTTGAAGGCTCCTCCTTCGACAAATACCAAGTCATCGTTTACTGTGGTATTACTTGTTGAACAAGCACTTAGACTAACAACTATGGCGATTAAAGTTAACCATACCAGTTTCCTCATTCCATTATTCTCCTTTACTAAGCTTAAATCCGGCAACGTCGAGGTCCGTTAGTCTGGAGAATAACGTTACTCAACGCTACCGGAAAATTGAATTCAAATACAGGTGCAGAAGTTAAACTGCATCACATCATTTTTACCAAACCGTCACGTTTGCGCTTCCGCTGCTTTGATAACCTTCCGTTGCCATCACCTGATAGGACCAGCTGTTACCTAAGTACATCCCTTTGCTCGCCCATGCATTCACATGATTACTGAACGTGATGGTAGAATTGACTCCGATTGGTTTCTTGGACTGTCTAACACTCCAATACTGAGGGAAAGTCTGAGTACCATCAATGGAAGGTGCATTGTATCTCATCGTTGTATAGATGTCATATGTGCCGCCATCACTAGTCATCGAGCCCTTATACGTTCCGGTAGGACGATACGTTCCCCAGCTATCCACCACGTAATATTCAATTAGAGCGTTTCTAGTCCAACCATAGAAGGTGAGATAGCCGTTACCTGAAGGAGAGAATACGCCGGCATTATAATTGACCACTCGATTAGGCGTACCGTATGTCCACCCTTTCCCGACAACAAAGTTCCCGGTATTTTGCCAATTCACGCTGTAATTCCCGCCCGATCCATTCACGGCGTTGACCGTTCCTCCTCCATCTGTCCAATTTTGCCAATAATCTGTTGCTGCGCTCGATGTGGCTGCGAAGACACCAAAACTCATGGCAGATGCGAGAACAACGGTTAACAATTTTTTGCTAAATTTAAACATAGATTATACCTCCTGATATTTTAATAGATTTGGTTGATGCTACAATCCGATATGAATGTTCTTCAGCAAATTCACTTGAAAAGACGTTGCGAAAACAGATACAGATCGTTCTTCCACACGGGCCAATCATGTCCTCCACTTTCCTCATTCCAAATGTGAGGTACTCCGTGTTGCGCCAAATATTGGTGAACCCCATGACTAATCTCTATAAGATTGTCCTGTTCACCGCAAGAGATCCATAACAGCGAGAGTAATGAAGGCGCTTTCGAAAGATCAGGGACAAGTAGCTCCGGACTTCTGGTGTTTGGGGCTGCGGAGAAAGCACCGATCCATGCAAAATGGTCTAGATTACTTAATCCGATATTTAAGGATTGACCTCCGCCCATGGATAAACCAGCAATCGCCCTTTTATCCCGGCTTTTATACAAAGGGTAGTTCGACTCCATGTAAGGTATCAAATCGTTGAGCAGATCGGATTCGAACCGTTTAAATGCTTTGATTTTCTCAGGTTCAAACAGGTCTCCTTCGGCTCGGTCATTCGACATTGCGCGACCATTGGGGAAAACAATAACCATCGGCTCAAGTAAGTTATCATTGTACAGATTATCTAGAATAATTTGCGGAGAACCATGAGTATGCCATTCGGTTTCGTCTCCACCAATACCATGCAAAAGAAAAAGTACAGGATACATCGTTGTCGAAGAAAATTCTGGTGGGGTGTACACCATCGCTTTACGGGAATTGCCAACCGTGGTGGAAGGATATTCTACCGTCTCCATGACTCCACGTGGTATATTCTCCCGATACTGGTCATATCCCATTACTGCTGATGAGATCAATTCCATTCTCTTTTCCTCCGAACATATGAGTGACTATCAGTCTTCAGTTAATCCACATAGCCAAAACCCAGAATGGTGAAGCATTTATGTTCATGGCCTTCCGCCATTTCAATCTCGATGGAGTGCTCCCCCACTTGCTCTTCGTTGAGCAGAAGTGTGGCATGGCAATGGGTCCAGTTCACTTGACGCGGATCGACTTTTTGGACGAATACCCCATCTACCCTGATATCTGCAGTTCCGAATTCGTCGTTACCCGAATCCTTGAAGATTAGAATGAGGCGTTTGCACTGCAAACTTATCCGAAAGCTGCTCTGATTCTCTTTTCCCTCTCCTGTACGCATCCAGTTGTTGGGGAATTGAGGTGTACCATAGTCATGAGCATCCATCTCAGCCATCTGCAGATCCGTGTCCGTTTTACAAAAAGAGCCTGCATCGATTCTGGCAATATGATTGCCGTTTTTCCGATCCAACAGCTTCACATTAACAAATTCATTTCCAATTAGCGGAGCTTTTTCAATATCATGATCTTTCTCATCCCACTCAGAACGATTCGTCACGTCGAACAAATATTCCAAACAATCGGCCATAATTCGATGCCCTATATTAGTTGGATGATATATATCATGGAAAAATTGCTTTTTGGAAATAACGTTTCCTTCACCTTTTGTCTTGTTGAACTGATCTACGACAGCATCTTTCACACTTACCATTGGCAGATCATAATGCCAGCCTACCGGAGCGAGACGATCCTGTAGATTCCAGTCATTTTCAAATACACTGAATAACAAGATGACCGCTGGCTTGTTATCGGCAGTAAGTGCTTTGAGCACCAGACTCTCGTAACATTTACCTTGGGTTTCATCATTTGCGTCATTGACTGCGAATTCGATTACGACAATATCCGGCTGAACGGCACCTCCCCTCAGCACATCACGATCATAACGTACAATCCCCAGTTCGGAAGGAGTTCCACCCACACCTGCTTTAATCAGATGAATGGGACTATCTTTTGAAAGCGCAAACATAAACTTGAACGACTCATACGATCGATAAGCGTAACTTTGGAGATGAATAGGTACTGCACCAGCACCATGGGTAATGGAGCCTCCAATATAAGCGATAACGACAGGTTCGCCGTTTTTTGCCTTCTCCATGGCTCGTTTTAATCTGACATTATTTCCTTTGTTCAGAAGAGATCGGCCAATCATGTCGCGATATCTATGTGACTCAAAATCAATTGCGGGTTTGACTGCCGACGCTGTCACTCCAACTGGATCGCGCGGTGCAGTGAATTCCGTGTTTTCACCTGCATCTCCTGAATCCTGGAGCATAAATCATCATCACATCCTTCCGGTTAGATTCTGACCATCCTCAAACAACATTTAAAGGATCACAGCTTGTATTATTATTAGATCAGATGTGATCCTTCTCCCAAAGTGTATCCCTTACATAATTTTACAACAACCTGACAAAGTATAGGATTTTAACCAATATATCATTTTAATTTGAGTAGAATTACATGCAGATCAGAACACCTATAATTTTTCATGTAAACGCTTTAATTTGTATACTATTTCCATGTTATAATTTTGAAAAACCGCATTGATGAAGGAGGATACTTATGAATAGCACGGGTCAAGGCGCGTGGGATACGGGTACATATACAAATCTGTTTCTGAAGTTAGGCTACGATGAGAATGAGATCACGAACAGATTGGAAGAAACATGGAACGAGCTGTTTTATGGCGATGATAATACTCGAATATATTACCCTTTGGGTGAGGACAAGGGTTATTTGCTGGACACTGGTAATCTCGATATTCGCTCCGAGGGCATGTCCTATGGCATGATGATGGCTGTTCAGATGAACAAAAAGGAAGAATTTGATCGACTCTGGAATTTCTCGCACACGTTTATGCAACATAAAGCGGGACGTTATAAAGATTATTTTGCCTGGCATTGCAAGCCTGACGGAACCCAACTCTCACAAGGTCCTGCTCCTGATGGTGAGGAGTTTTTTGCCATGGCACTTTTTTTTGCCTCCAACCGCTGGGGCGATGGCGCTGAACCTTATGATTACAAGGCACAAGCCCGCAAGATCCTTCGTGCATGTATACATCAGGGCGAAGACGGCGAAGGCGATCCCATGTGGGACCCGGAAACAAAACTGATCAAATTCATACCAGAAACACCGTTTAGCGACCCATCCTACCATCTGCCTCATTTTTATGAACTATTCTCGAAATATGCGAATGAAGAAGATCAGAGCTTCTGGAAAGAAGCGGCGGCCGCTAGTCGTGCTTACCTTCATACAGCCTGCCATCCCGTAACCGGACTATCACCTGAATATGCGAACTATGATGGCTCCCCGGCTCCAATACAGCCGCATGGTGATTTCAGACATTTCTACAGTGATGCCTACCGTGTTGCTGCGAATATAGCGCTGGACTGGGAATGGTTCCGCAAGGATCACTGGCAGATCGAACAATCCAATCGGATTCAGTCCTTCTTCAGTGATATTGAAATGTCCGATTATCGTCGTTATACAATAGAAGGTGAACCTTTCGACGAACATTCACTGCATCCTGTAGGTTTGCTGGCTACCAATGCCATGGCTTCACTGGCTGCAGACGGTCCACATGCTGACACATTCGTTCGCAAGTTCTGGAACACACCTTTGCGTCAGGGAGAGCGACGTTATTACGACAATTGCCTGTATTTTTTCAGCATGCTCGCTCTAAGCGGAAGATATCGCATGTACTAAACTAAGGGAATGTGCATGAGCCGTTATACCTGTCCTGTGAACGTTTGGCTTGCAGGACAGGTTCAATCTCAATTCTAAGTAGGATGCAATGATATTACGATTTAATCTATATCAATAAAAAACGTTCCCGGCTCGCATATGTTGACTGCGAACCGGGAACGTTTGGTTGTGCAAATACAGGCAGTAACTTTTCCCGCTCTGTATGATTCAGATACTTTAATTATTTGGAAACAGAAGAAGTATCATAGGAAGACTGCATAATCTCCAGATATCGATTAATGTTCAGTCCCTCCAGGCCTTTCACATATTCATCCCAATCCTTATCCAGACTTTTGGCGCCTGTAATAAATTGCAGGGCGTTCTGATCGATGTAATCCTTGAGATTGGTCTGCATCATGCTGGCTTCATCAGCTTGGGACGGATCTACCCACAATGCCCAATGAGGGAAAATCTCTTTCGGTTCCTTGCCTTCCATTAACAATGTCGCCTCATAGAGACGTCGCTCACCACCATCATTGGCATAGATGTCTGTCCCCTGTACTTCGGAGTCCCGATATGCCTGATAATGATTGTACTGACTCAATGCAGCCCAACTGTCATTACGAGGTTCTTCTCCAGAAGGAAGCGGAATGGCTTTATATAACGGCTCAATCTGATCATTGAGCGCCACTTCTCCTTCTTGTGGTTTGCGCCAGCTTACGCCCTCTTCGCCCAGATATGATGCCATGGTTCCTTCCTGGGTATAGAGATAATCCAGCAGCTTTATGGCCGCGATCTGCGTTTCCTCACTGGCTTTGTTTGTCAGTACAAAAGACGCTCCGGGATCAATCGGATAGTTGTACGTAGCATAAGCAGCATGGGGTCCCTTCAATGGAGGGATGGGATTGTAATCATTCCCGTAAGGAGAACCTTCGGCAGTGGTTACGAATAATGATGGATGCATCGCTGCTCCCGCGCCGAGAAGCTGTGCATCAGCGTTATCTCCAATTTTTTTGAAGGCCCCGACGTTTTGGGTAAATGCCCCTGGATCAATCAACCCTTCATCGTACAGGGATTTAATATAGGCAAGCCCTTCTTTCCACTCCGGTTTGTTCACTACGGTCTCCACTTTCCCCTGATTGACAATGAGATAATTCCGATCGTCGTCATAGATAAAACCGTTCATCAAGTACGGAATAATGTGCACACCGAAATTTTCAGTCGAACCGCTTAGCGGTACTTCGTCGGCTTTGCCGTTCCCGTTTGGGTCTTTCGTTTTAAATGCCCGAAGCATTTCTTTAAATTCTTCTGTCGTCGTGGGTTCGGTCAGGCCCAGTTCTTCCATCCATTTGGTGTTGACCCACATCTTGTTTGGGTATGAACAGTGAAAACATTCATTCAGACCCGTCAGACCATAGATATTTCCGTCGGGAGCAGTGTTCATGGCCCGATAATAGTCATTGCTCTCAAGCACTTTTTTAATATTGGGAGCATGCTGCTCAATCAGATCATTCAGCGGCAAAATAACCCCCTGTTGACCAAACTTCAACAAGTCTGTCTGGGAGAAACGATCTACCCAAGGGATGAGCAGATACAAGTCCGGATAATCACCAGAAGCCAGTGAAATCTGTCTTTTCTCCGCTGCACCGTCGAATGGAACCGTGGTCCAGTTGAACTGAATATCAAACTTTTCTTCCATTTTCTTCGTGAATTTGTTAGTGGACAGGTTGGTATCCGAACCCTGGTGAGCAAACACATTAATGGCCGTCTTGCCTGATGGATCGCTGCCTTCCCCGTTCCCCTTATCAGAGCTTGAACATCCGGCAAGTACCAACGAGGTAAACAGCATACAGGCAAGAATGATGAATCCCGCTTTTTTCAATATAATCCTCTCCTTCATGAATAATAGAAAAAATGAACTTATCCTTTAACTGAGCCAATCAACATACCTTGCACGAAATACCGTTGAACAAAAGGATAGATGATTAGCACCGGCAAGCTGGCCATCACAATTAACGAGTACTTCATGAGTTCAGCCATTTGCTGCTGTTTAATCATTTCCGATGCATCCATGCTCCCCGTACTGCTGTTCAGAATAAGAATACTGCGCAATATCAGCTGTAGCGGATAGAGCGACTGTGATTTCAGATAGATGAGGGCGTCAAAGTATGCATTCCACTGACCGACAGCGTACATAAGTGACAACACGGCGATAATCGGTTTGGCGAGTGGCAGGATAATACTGAAGATAAACCGGATGTCACTGCAGCCATCGATGTCTGCTGCTTCGGACAATTCTTCCGGTATCGAGTTCTGAAAAAAGGTACGGGCAATGATGACTTGCCATACCCAGACGGCATTGGGAATCAGCAACGCCCAGCGGGTATCAATCAGTCCCATGGTTTTGACCACCAGATAGGTAGGGATCAAACCGCCTGAGAACAGCATGGTGAAGGTAATAAACATCATTAACGAGCTGCGACCAACAAACGTTTTTTTGGATAATGGATAAGCAATCATAATGGTCAGTGCCACGCTGATGAAGGTGCCGCAGGCTGTATAAAAAAGGGAATTGGCATACCCGATAAGGACTTGATCATTCCGCAATACAGACTTGTAACCGTCAAACGTCAGGTCAATGGGCCACAACCAGACTTTTCCCGAGGAGACGGCAGCAGGGCTGCTGAGCGAAGAACTCACAATATATATCAAGGGATATAGCACGGCAATCAGCACCACAGTCAGCATGAAGTAAACAACCGTTATAAATACGCGGTCTCCCCAGGATTCACGAATCGTACTGCTGCTCTTGATCCGCGAACGACCTGCATTAATCTGTGTGTTAGGCATGAGTTGGTTCTCCTCCTTTCGCTCCCGTTACCATAAGCTTGTATTGGACAGTCGCTTGGCGACCGCGTTTACGATTAATAGCAGAATCAGGTTAATCACCGAGTTGAACAGGCCAACCGCAGTAGCGAAGCTATAATTGGCATTCAGCAATCCTATTTTATAGACATACGTGGAGATGATCTCCGAAGCAGACAGGTTGAGCGGATTTTGCAGCAAATATATTTTTTCGAACCCAACAGCCATGATATTCCCTACACTCAGGATCAGAATGATGACGGCTGCCGGAAGTAGTCCAGGCAGATCAACATTAATGATTTTCTGTATTCGGTTGGCTCCGTCCACTTTGGCGGCTTCATATAGGGATGGATCAACACCTGCCAGAGCAGCCAGATATATCACAGCGGAGTACCCCATTCCCTGCCACACATCGGAGAATACGTAGATGGATCGAAACAGTCCAGGCTCACCGAGAAAATTCACTGCTTCGAAACCAAGGGCGCCTGCAATCGTGTTGACAATACCCAGCCTAGGAGACAGAAAGAGCATAATGATGGAGACCATAACAACGGTAGAGATGAAATATGGAGCATACGTCACCATTTGTACTGTTTTTTTGAATCGTATGTTTTTGATTTCGTTCAGCGCGAGCGCCAGTAATATAGGAATCGGGAAACCAACGATCAGGCTGTAAAACGAAATGTAGAGTGTGTTCTTGATCAGCATGACAAACGCCGGATTTTTGAAAAGTAATTCGAAATACTTGGTTCCGGCCCACTGACTGCCCCAGATCCCCTTGATGACGTTGTAATCTTTAAATGCTAGGACCGCATTCACCATGGGTACATACTTGAAAATAATAAAGTAAGCAATCGGTGGCAGGATCAGCAGATATAACTGCCAATGTCGCCTCCAACTTCTGGATAATGCTTGCTTCAAGGCAAACGGTTTACTTGGTTTCTCCACGGACTTTGATTCACTGGTCACTGTGGTTCTCAGAATCATCCCCCCATTCTTGGCTCCAAATCGTGCTGAACTTCAGCCCAACTTGGTAGCGCTTACTTTTTGAGTAATCATAAGATTGCGCTGGGGATGCGTAAAGGTACAGTTGCGCTGAGAAAGTACAAAAAGCGAATATAGTTCCCGAGAAACAACCTACATTAACCGCTATGAACGTCCATTTTCCGAAACACACTCGGAGAAATGCCGCGTACCCGCTTGAAAGCTCGGCGGAATGAATGTGCACTGTTATACCCGGTGGCCTCCGCTATCTCGTCAATGGTCTGACCGGTAGAGTGCAACAAGTTCGAGGCAGCATCAATGCGTACCCTTTCTACATAATCGGAAAGATTCTCTCCCGTATGTTCTTTGAACAGTTGAGATATAAACTTCTCGGACTTGCTCATGTGCTCCGCAATCCGATAGATCGTCAAGTTTGCATCCCCATAATGTTGTTGGATAAAACAAATCATTTCGTTTACAGTATCCCCATGTGCTCCTGTTCTTCTTCTCTGGAAATCACCACAGATGTCTTCCGTTAACCGTTTGAATTTTGCACGCAGCGAAGTAATCGTTTCTGTCATCTGAATAGATGTCACACGAGTTTTATATTCCTCCAGCAGGGAGGCATCCAGCTTGAATTTGGGTTCGTCCAGCTTCAGAAAAGTCCCCTTCAGCTCCATGATGAACTGCTGTGTCATCTCGTAGGAAAGTTCCCGCTCCTCTAAATTACGAAGAAACAATTGCTCCAGAATACGTATCGCCTCTTCATGCTCACCGACTTTGATCGTGTTCAGCAGGCGCTGTTCAGACTCAATCGGATAATAGAACATTTCATTTTCCTTCATCGTATCTTCAAATCTCACCAGATGATCTGTTCCCATATGAATGGCATAATCCAGAGCTTGTTTGGCTTCGTCAAAGGAACGCCCTGCATCATTCCAAACCTCGTAAGCTGCACCTGTACCAATTGTTGTGGATATCCGATGCTCCCGGTAGATCACTTCCATCAAGGTGTTCAGCTCTTTTTCACATCTCCCTATAGCTTCATTCAGTTGGTTCTCATCCAATGGACAGGCAAAAGCGATCTGGTCTGTTCCCCAATCCGTGATCAGCAGCTGCGCATTCCACTCTGTAAGTACCTGTTTGATGAGCAGCCTTGCGACACCCAGTTCATGGATAGTTTCTTCACTGTCCGGATTGGCATATCCGTTTACCTTCACTAAGCCTGCCAAGCCCTTGCTGCTATGAAGGGAAATGTGCGCCTGGGATGAGATAACCTCCAACTCAAGTGAGGTATAGACTTCTCCGGTTAACAAACGTTTGATAAAACCGTCTCTCAATAACGGAATCTGCTCATTCATGGCGTTTTTAAGTGAGTCATTATTAGCAATAAGATTGTTAATATGGCTTGCCAAAAAATCATATTCATTGCCCCGTCTGCCTGGGGAATCGGTGATTTGTTCCCGAAAAGAGGCCAACAATCTGTAAACGGGTGCACTATTCCGATAGGCCAGAACCAGCCCGAATAACAGTCCTAGGGCAATGGTTGCCAAAGTAAAGACCAGCGTGACTTGTTTGATTTGGTCCGCTTTTGTCATGAGTGCTTTCTCCGGAATCCCTGCCATGTAATTCCATCCATTTTGACTGGACTGCATCGATATCAGCAGCCGACCATCACTTCCAGGCTGTACATTCTGCACGTTCAGCTCCGTTTCCGCAGCGTTACCTTCTCTCTGGCGACTCTGTGCCATTTGCTCAGCTTCGGCTTGTTCAATGCCATGGGAGAAAATGATCTGTCCTTCCGCATCGGTGACGAGAGTCCAGCCGCCATATTGATCCACAATATTTTGAGTAAGGCTGGCCATCTGATCCTGATCAATCATGACACCAATCGTCGCTTGCGGTTTGTTGAAGCTGTTCAAAGGCAGAGATTGCAGAAACGTAATGGCGGGAACGTCTGCAAGCACAGTGCCGAGTATTTCACGTTTATAGTTTCGAAGCGGTATGATTTCATTAAAGTGTGGTTGTTTGAGAATTTGGTCATGCCACTGTTCAAACGACATACCGTCCAGCTGATTGGCAGCATAATAATGCTCTGGACGATAATACACAGTTCTTGGTGTGATGATGGCATTGTAGTTTGGAATGTGAATGAAGAAATGGGACAAGTAATCATTGGTACTGCTGTACATGGAGAGGCTCCGCTGCATACGGTTCATACCGTAGACATTGTAGAGATCATGCGGCTTTGGCCCAGCAATTAAATTTTGCAAATCGGGATTGACGGCAAGCTGCCTGGTAAAGGCTTCAACTTGAAGAAGGTTACGCTCAATGATCTCTTTCCCGAGACTCAGCGACTTCAAGCTGTTTTCAATGGAGCTGGAACGGGCCGCTTCAATAGAAGCTCGGTAAGAGGCATATCCCGCAATTTGAGGAATCATCAGAATGACAAGATACGAAATGAGGAATCGGCGGAACACGGGTGAAAATTTGGACCATAGGAGCTGCATATGTACCCTCCCTTTTTTATCAAGCGCTTACATTTCTCTGTGATAAGGTAGCTGTTCAATGATACACCGGGCATTTCTTCCTGGTGAAGGTACAACTTCTTCCTTATGGTACATTTACATACTGCGGTGTACAATGCTTACATGAAAATAATTGTCGGTCTGCGGGTTAGCGCACAAATATAGTTGTATTTTACCTTCGCATGACATCCATCCCAAAGTATCAAAAATAAACGCAAAAAACCTCCCCAAGACATGAAATGACTTGGGGAGGTTTTGTTTAACGTTGTGCTATTAGTTACTAACGGCTACAAATTTCCATTGTTGGTTTGTAGCACCCGTGTAGGTGTTCTGCTGCAGCTTGGCTCCATCCGAAGTGGAAGCGTTTGCCACTTCAATCGCTTTATTGCTGTTCACGTTAATGATACTCCAGTACCCGTTACCAAGATCGTTGACCTTAAAATGCTGAGCGGTTGTGTTCAGATTGCTCATGAGTTGAACCGCTTCCCCATTGGTGTTGGTACCGTTGCGAATGTCGATGACTTTGTCCGGCGAGTTCACACTTGTCAGTGTATAGTTGCCGTTTCCGATCGAAGTCAGAACCCACTTCTGAGGGTTACCGCCCAGATCGCTCCACTGCTGGAGCTGAAGATTATTTTCATTTTGACCACCAGGTACATCAACAACTTTGTTGGAATGCCGGGCTACGATTTTATAAGTTGCACCGGATACAAGACCCGTTGTCGGTCCGCCACCTTGTCCACTGCCCGGATAAGTCTGGGCACGTTCATGGTACCAGTTGAACAGGAATCGTCCCATGGCACTCCGTGAAGCATCTCCATCCCATTTCAGCCCAGCCGTTGGGTCGGCAAAGGAGCTTCGTGGTCCTTCACTTAGAATGAATCCGTTCATATGAGCTGCAATGCTGACATTGCCTGCTGCGTTGAAGATCGTTTTGGTATTGGTGCCAAACCCTTCATTGCTGCCATTAAACAAGTTCCAATAGGCCGAATCGCCAGGTTTGTTTTTGAACCAGGTTACCTCGGTAATATTAATCGGATATTTGTCAGCTGCTGCCTTCACGTTGGTATTCCACTGATCTTGCAGGATAGAGAAGTTGTCATATGCGCCATAACCAGGGTACCAGTGAACCGCATATCCATAGTTATTGAGCGGATCAGTCAATGGATGGCTTGCCGTCAAGCTGTAAAATTGGTTGTATCCGAGACCTGCCGCCCAGATGACATTGTCCGCACCTTTGCTGCGAATTGTTGAAATCATGGAATTTTGGAAATTACGCAAGTCATTCCAGTGATCCACAAAGTCATTTTCCCCGTTGTATCCACCCCAATGTCCATTGGCATAGGATTTCACCGGTTCGTTGATCAGTTCGAAGTGAACGTTGTCTGCACTTTTGATCTCCGGGCGTGAAGCGAGATAACCCCAGATTTCGTTGAATTTTTGCAGGTTTGCAGGTGTTGTTGCCTGATCATCCTTCAATGTGAAGTCCAGTCCCAGGACAACATAGACACCTTTTGTTTTGGCATATTGAATGTACGGAATAATTACATTTTGCGTAACGGTCTGCACACCGGCAAAGTTATATGTACCAGCAGCCACATCTCCCATGTCTTGGCGATCGATGAACAGACGTACCTGATTCATATTCCAGCCATGATTGCTTCCGTATTTCGCGCTGGTGTCAGCAAAAGTATCGGTAATGTCTTTCAGATAAGCCAGTGTAGCTGCATGACGGTTATTGCCGTGCAGATTGAGATAATAATTGCTGTCCTGATATGTCCAGTAGGCACCTGAGGGTTGATGCCAACCGTTCAGTAGCACAGGCTGGTTGTTGCTGTTCACCAGGTTTTTGCCGTTTACGTGAAGCTTGCCCATCGGCATGCCCACCCATGCTTCGGCACGGCTGCCTCCCCATGGAGCAATTGTGATCAATAAAGCCAGAATGAGTACAAGTTTACAAGATGTCATGAACTTCTTCACTTTAATTCCTCCTGATCTGATATATTGCCTTGCAATAATGCGAGGTAAGCTCCGTCAGAGTATCTCTGATCAAGCAGATCGCTCAGGTCGGCGCCCGCTCCCGCAGCCCGTTCCACACCAGCAGGGGGATCCTGCGCAGGGAAGGATCGCGGTTCTGCTGTGAGCAGACGTTCATGAGATCGTTACATGCCCCCTTTTCACAGATGGAATGTTGCATGAAGTTCCTCCTCCCTCTTCCAGTCTGATCCCACTCCAAACGTACAGAAGAACTTAACTTAACCGACGATTCCCGTACGCTCTACACTCTCTACGAAATATCGTTGCACAAACAAATAGATGATGATCAAAGGCAGAATGGCAAGAAGAATTCCTGTATCCTGGATCATACTCAGATAGAACGGATCGGCTTGGGAAGCTGCACCGTCAGTAACCTGCTGGGCCAGATTATACGGAAGGGACGATAACTGAGTCGACATGACTTTACTTGAAGTCAGATAAGTCGTTGTATAGAAGCTGTCGTTCCACTGCCATACGAAGGAAAACAGCATGACTGTTACCATGGACGGAATGGCATTGGGCAGCATGATTCTTGAAAATGTTCGTCCGATGCCCGCGCCGTCCACATAGGCCGCCTCCTCCACTTCCTTCGGAATACCTCTGAAAAATTGCCGGAAGATAAAGATGTACAAACCGGCCTTAAGTGAATTGGCCGTAATCGCCGTCAGAATAAACGGCCAATAGGTATTAAGCAAATTAACAGGTTTGCCGGCTATAAGCGTCATAAGCCCCATGAGATCAAAGCTTTTCAGATTCAGGTATACCGGAATGAGAATGGTCGTTGGTGGTACAAGAATCGTCAGAATTACACCGGCAAACAGCCAGTTGCTTCCCCTGAATTTCAGTCTGGCGAATCCGTATCCTGCAAGTGCACAGGATGCTGTAGTCAGCAGTGTAGTCGTTGCAGACAGGGCAAACGTATTAAACAGCGTTGCCCAGTAATCCATTACGCGTATCGCCTCTTTAAAATTGTCGATGGAGAAGTTCTGTGGAATCCACACCACCACTGCCGAATACAGATCACCTTTAGCTTTGATGGATGTGGAAACCTTCTGAAATATGGGAAACAGGATAACGAAGGAAAGCCCGGTAATCAGAACGAATCGGATCATGGCCCACAGCCAGCCTTTCCAATGCTCCAGCGATAATAATCGTGATGTTGTCACGTGGGACACCCTCCTTTCTAATCTTGATAGAAGACTCGCTTCGAGAAAATGATGTTTACGATAACCAGAATGATGGCAATGGCCAGAAAGTAGACCCATGCCATGGCAGAACTTAATCCAAAGTCAAATTTGACGAAGCCGGTATCCCGGATCAGTTCCGTCATGGCATTATTGGCAAACGAATCAATGATTGTATAGATCGCATTGACAAAAATAAGCGGGCTGACCATTGGGAACGTAATTTTCCAAAAGGCTTCATAACCCGTTGCCCCTTCCATCTTCGAAGCCTCATACAGTTGAGGGGAAATCGTCTGGATCCCTGCCAAAAAGATCAAAATCTGTACACCGGATTGACTGACGATCTGATAGATCCGATCTACGGCGCTGCTCAGATACGTAACGATCCAATCGCTCACTCCGGCGTTAACCATCAGATTTTCGAGTTCAAATGTCCCGAGTGAGCTTCCACCTGTGCTGCTCTGATTAACCGCTTCAATCAGGCTGGTGCTCTCCAGTGTCATAATCACTCCCGATGCCAGAATAACGGGCAGGAAAAAGATCGACCGCGCTACAGCCCGGCCCCTGAACTTCTGATTCAGGATGACGGCAAGGAACAGACTGAATATAACGATAAGCGGTACGTTGATGAGCACGTCTGTGATCGCCTCAATTAACGCACGGTTAAAGCTTGTATTGACGGTGAGCGCCTGAATGTAATTGGCAACCCCGTTGAATTGAATCGCTATGCCTTCCGCGTTAGCTTGAATTGTACTCATGCTGTATCGCAGAGAGGCTAACAGCGGAATGAAGAAAAACAACACAAAACCAATGAGCCAGGGAAGCACGTAGATTACGCCCCACATGGCTTTCTGCTGAGCATACGTACGACTTCCCCATTTCCATTTCAGGAGCGTCTTCAGAGCTGCTCACCACCAGTCACATAGCTTTGGGCTTCCACTGTATCGTTGTCAACTTCTACAGGGAAGTCGTTATAATTGACGATTACGAACCCGCCACCTTCATATGTTGTCCGGAAGACGCCCTCCTCCAGGGATTCATGGGATATCATGGAACGTCCGGAAAATGGTTGGTTCACCTGGTTCACCTCGTTGTAGATCTCGGCAGCCAGATCGATCCATTGTTCATAATTCGCCGCGTAGAGATCATCATAATCCGTTTCTTTCACAACATGGTTTGGCGCATTGAACCATGCAAAGTAAGGACTGGCTCCATATTCAATCAGCTTCAGCACATATTGCCTTGCATTGGTAAATGTGGAGAGATTGTATGGCGTACCCGTATAACCGATGCTGCCGTGTACAACGAGCTGATAGAACGGAATCTCTTCATCCTCCAGCTTGAAACGACTGCTGGTCATCGGCGCATCTGTCAGACCAGTTACATACGGCAGGGCATAAGCGTTCCCGCCTTCAGCGACAAGCGAGCCAGCCTGCTGCCCGATCTGTTCAAGTGCCTTCTTTACGGAGCCAAGCGCTTGTGTTCGGTCCACCAGCTTTTTCGGATTCATATCGCTGTTTAACTGAGCTGCCAGATCATTCAGGCTTAGTGACAGTCCATCCTTTTGAAGGGACCTCAGCTCATCTAACATGTCTGCCGTCACGTCCTCCAGCATGTTGGGCGAAAGCACATAGGATGGTGAACGATCCCGGTCCCGCCGCTGGATGGCCTGGTTCATCGGATACAAGACCGCCGGTTCCTGAGTTAATGTGCGTGAAGCTTCTTTGGACGGTTTAAACCCTTTTTTGGATTGCACATTCAGCAGAGCGATATCGGGATAGAAGCCGATGCCCGCTTCTTGTGTGTATGTGCTGAAATCCCGCAATCCCTTTTTCCCGCCTACCGCGCCATCTACTTGGATGGAATCCGGCAGTCGATGATGAAGTCCGCCGTTAAGCCATCCCGCATAGCGCACCTGAATATTGGATACCTTCTTCTCCGTCAAGGCGGAGAGAATGTTTTTGGCTTCATCAAACGTGGTCAAAGCCTCTGTTGAATCATACGGTATGCCCAGCATATGCTGCCTTGTTGTCATGCCACCGAACAGTTGCAGATAAAAGGGAACGTTACTCTGCTCTTTGCTGGCGTTTAACTCGGGAAGTCCGCCGTTTTGCTTCAGATAATCCCGATAGAGAGATGCAAGCCCTGAGTACGAGGCTTTATCCGCCCCCACAAAAGCATATCGAACGACGAAGTCGGACACAGTCGGTTTCTTCTGGAATTTCGGAAGTGTACGAACCATATCACTTGCCTGAAGCGTCACATCGCTCTTGTTCACCACATAGAAGCTGGGATATACGTTGTTGTAACTGTTCAGTTTACCGCTGATATCGGCATTCACAACTGCAACGGCATCCCCTTCTTCAATAATGCCCAGGAAAGCTCCCTCTTTCCGAATCAGTCCAAATACCGGCAACCTGGCTCTGGCTTCATTCGAACTTGCTTCCCGCAGTTTCATGGTCATATCCGGTCCGTATATATCTTGTTGATAGGCAGGATACTGCAGCTTGCCATTGTTAAAATGGATCAGCGCTCCCGAACCGTCCGGAACCAGTATGGAGCCCTCTTCTTCTGAACCCCCGGCCCCGAAGTAATCCATTACAGATATGCTGTTGATCGGATATTCCTCCGGAAAATGAATGCCTGAGGACGGAACACGTACAAGCAGATCCTCTCCATCCAGCTCATATTCCATCGTAAGCATAAACAGCCGTGGTCCACTTCGTTCCTCTTCAATGCCAAACTCGGCATGATCATGAGCCAGATCCTCCGATGTGTAACCGGCTGTGTCAAAAGCCTTCAAGGCCCGGGACAATTGCAATCCTTGCATCGCCTTATCAATCCGGACGTAAGCGCCTTCATCCTTGTCTTCCGCATAACCGACCTTCAAGGCCCGCTGCCCGGCCTTGTCTAGCTGTGCAAGCAGCCTTTGTTCAAATCGCTCCTTACTGATCTTCATCGGCAAGTCTTCTATGGATCGCTCAGTGCTTCCAAACTGGTAGTTGACCCGCACGCCGCCTGGCAGCACCTCGTAGCTTATCTGCTTGTGTGCAACACTATCCGTGAAGGAATTCACGGTGCTGCTCTGTCCGAGGCTGTTGAAAAAGCTGAGCTTCGTTTGTGATGACAAAAGGTCTTTGTTTATCCCGGCTACAACCCCATCCTGCTCACGATCTGCAGGATTGCTGCGCCAGATCTGGCCGCTCTGCGTGTGAATCACTGCAATCTCGGCAGTCTCTTCGTTAATGAACAACTGCAGCGCAGCATTCTGCGCAATGCCTACCATGCCGGGAAGGCGGACATCGCTGAACGATGATTTCAGTTTCTCTCCGGGAGGCAGGGAGGGAAAGTCCGTCGGATCAGCGGCAGTCACTGTCTCGTGAGCGAGCGGTGTTGGCGAGAATTGACAACCGCCAAGTAGCAGACTGCCCGCGAGCAGCATTCCTGTTATTTTTTTGGCTACGGTATAATTCATAACAATTTCCTCCTCCCTTAGCCCCGAAGCACTAATTCCTGATAGATGGTTACGACAAACGATACAATCTGCTGTACAAGACTGAAGAATAACAGGCACAGAAATGCCATAAACGCCATCGCTACAAGTGTCAGCAGCATCGTGAGCACCGTTTTGGCTGGTGTGTACTGATGAACCGTCATATTCCCCACAAATAACAGGTATACCGTCCATGCAACAGCGAGTGCATTGGAGAAATAATAAAAGGCAGTTTCCTGCGCAGAGATCACAAGACTCAGCCAGATCCATGGAAAATGAATGAGTAACAACGGTACCAGTGCAAAACACGTTGACATGAATATTTCGGAGAACTTGCCTTCCCCGTCCATCAATGTGGTTAACGACCAGTTAGCCACACACCAAAACAGTACCGGTATAATGACATATAACATTTCGAGTAGACTGTTCAGGTACTTTGGATTACTGAGATTAATGAGAAAACCGCTGTACTGGGCATGCAAAATTTTGGTGATGACCAGAAGCACCAGGATCATGAAAGCAATCAGCAGTGAGTTTCTCTGGTTCCGTTCATACTTCAATTCCCAGTATCCGTCAAACGGATGAAAAATCAGATGCAGCGGGTACTGGTATAGTTGCTTACTTGATGCCTGCATTCGTAGTCCTCCTTTTCTGCCTGCGAACGATGATGACGGTGACAATCGCAGCGACAGCCAGGAATATACCGGACATCATCCATGAAAAATGCTCACGCATCAGCTCTTTGCGGTACAAAAGAAAAGCCTTGGAATACCCTTTGGGCTCCATGCTGCGCTTGAAATATTTCGCAGACTCGGCGTATTCCTTCTGACGAAGCAATGCTTTGCCAATTCCCGCATACGCATATTCCAAGTTAGCGTTCATCTCGGCAGCTTGGGCAAACAGCACCGAAGATTGATCTTCATCACCGTTATAGTAGCTGCGCACCGCTTCGTGGAGTGTACGTCCGTATTCAGTTGTTTGAAAGACGGTGATTTCACCCAGCGCTTTATCCAGAACTAACATCCGGTCTCCCGCACGTTCCAGGGCAACAGGTGTATTAAATTGGCCCAGCCGGTTCCCGATGCCGCCATAAATATGGAGCAGGTATCCGTCTCCATTGTAGGTGAAGATTCGGCCCTTGCTGGAATCCAGTACGGAATACATGTCACTGTCACCCACATCCACATCAATCAGGCGGGATGGCCCTGCTTCCTGGGTATAAAGCAAATCACCCTGCGGAGTCTGATAGCCTTCTCTGCGCAAAATGTCTGTACCCTGGGCATTCAGCTTCTTGACCGGATCTTTGCCGCGATCCCCGCTAGTGGCATAGATGAAGCCCTCTTCATCCATATCCAGATTGGTAAATTCCGTTGGAGTGAACATCACCATCTGGCTCCGCTGCTCACGTGTTGCAAACCGTTTCCACAGATACTCCACCGGGTCCACCTGAACTCTGTTCGCTCCAATGAAGGAAGAGAACGTACCATCGGCGCTGAACTCCATGAATCCATCAAATACGCCTTCGGCCATGACGTAGATACGCTCCCCTTTGTCCATAACAATCCGCATCGGTTTAAACTGGAAGTCTGCTTTTAGCAGATCCGATTTTGGTTCAGACACGATCTTGACCAGCTTCCCTTGTTCATCCAAATGCACCACCCGGTGATTATCCGAATCAGCAACCAGCAGATGGCCTTTTTCCGTGACGTACAATCCCTGTGGATTTTTAAAATGATCTTCCTTGCCTTCCTGCTCAAATGAATCAATCGTCCGTACTAGCTTGAAGTTGGGATCCATCTCAATGATGCGGCCATTGCCCGAATCGAGCACAAAGACGTGCTGATTGGCGGTAACATGCATGTCGCTTGGCTCTTTCATAGGAGTTGTGTTCAGCTTCTTGCCGGTGATAATCGTTGTTGCCTCATATGCCGCCGGCGAAGGAACTGCGTCACCCCAGAAGGAATAATGGTACGCATCCGTTTTACCGTCTGCACTCACGTAGGGCGCCTCTTGAACGAACAACAGGAGGCAGATCATGCCCATGATGATCGATTTACGTTTTTTCCATGTGCTTCTCCGCACCTCGCTGCCTCCTTTCTATTCTTTCATGCCCGAAGTGGCCATCGTCTGCATAACACTGCTCTGAGAGATGATAAATAGAGTGATCGGTACGATCATCAACAGCAAGGCAACAGCCGCACCTACACCAGCTCTTGCAATCCCTCCCTGCACAATCTGACTGAGCGCATAATGCAGTGTTTTGAGATTTTCACTGTAAATGAAACTCCCGCCATCCGTTCCCCATAACGCTGGAAACTGCAGAATCATGAGCGTGAGCCATGCCGGCTTCACATTGGGCATCACGATGCTCCAGAATATCCGGTATTCATTGGCTCCGTCGATTTTGGCTGCCTCCAGCAAAGCATCGGGAATCTGCTCCATGAACTGTTTCATCAGGAAAAGTCCCAGCGAGAACGCAAGTGATGGCACAATAATGGACGCATGAGTGTTAATCCAGCCAAGCCAGGACATCACCATGTAGTTCGGAATCGCCGTAACATGCGGCGAGAACATCAGGGACAGAATGACAATGGTGAACAACACTTTGGAACCCGGAAAACGATATTTCGCCAGCGGATAAGCCGCTGCAGATGCAAGCAGGATATGCCCCGCTGTGCCAAGTATCGTAATGAGCAATGTGTTGGCAATATAGCGGGATAACGGCACCCACGAATTGCCCATGAGGTTGATCAGATCGGCAAAATTCTCCGTTGTCGGATTGTTCACCCAGAAGCGCGGCGGGAAAATAAACAGCTCATCCAGCGGCTTGAATGCATTGTTGACTGCATAGATGAGCGGAAGCACCATAAAGGAGCCGAACACGCCCAGCAGTGCAAATAACATCAGGCTGACGGTAAATGACCGATTAAGCCTTTTTGGCATGCCAAACACGGCACGTACTTTGCTGGTCATCGTCATTCACCTATCTTTCTAAGCATTTTTTGCGTGAAAACGTTTGTACCCAGCATCAGGGCAAACAGAACCGTTGCGATGGCCGAGGCATACCCCATCTCGAAACGAATGGTTCCGAAGTCCATCAGATGCGTGACAACGGTGTGTGCCGCATAGTTTACGCTCGGGAAACCTGCCAGTGCGATGGAAATCTCAGCTACGGCGAAGGAAGCGGTAATCTGCATTACCGCACCAAACATCAGCTGCGGTCTCATCGAAGGCAAGGTGATGTACCAGAGCTCCTGCCAGCGGTTTTTGATCCCGTCTACGGTTCCTGCTTCAACCAGAGAACGATCAATGGTTTGCAGCCCTGCAATAAAAGCCAGGAAGCTGGTTCCCAGGCTCAACCACAGCTGTACAATAATGACGATTGCCAGTACATACTTCTCGTCTGCGAGCCATTGGATCGGTTCCAGTACGACACCAAGGCGCATCAGGAAGCCGTTCATATACCCGTAGCTGTCACCCGAGAAGATGATCAGCCAGATGAAAAAGACGTTGCCCGATATGGATGGGGCATAGAAAACCAGCGTCATGACCGCCCGAATTTTAGGAGACAGCTCATTGATGATCCACGCAAACAAAAAGCAGGCAATATAACTGAGTGGGCCTGTAATTACGGCAAAAAGCAGCGTGTTTTTGAGCGCGATCAGAAATACGTCATCGTTCAGGAAAAGCCGGGAATAGTTCTGCCAGCCGACAAATCGCGGCAGCTCCAGCATATTGAAGTGAAAAAAGCTGAGCCCGAGTGAAATGCCGACCGGAATGACAGTAAACATGAAAAAAATCAGCATAAACGGTGCCATCAATACATAATAATGCCTGCTGAGATACAGATCCCGCTTCAATAGGGACCACCAGCCGACCTGGCGGGTATGGACGGCAGGAGCGGCGGCTGTCTTGGTAGTTTTAGCTTGCAACCGTTACCCTCCCTTTCCTCTATTTCAGATTAAATTCCTTGCGTTTCAACTCAATTTCATCATCAATGTACAACACATAGTCCGATAAGGCTTCACGCGGATTTTCATTTGCATTGACCACCTTGCGGAAGGCGTTGTCCAGATGTCGTCCCGTGAAGTAACCTCCAGGAAGCTGCGGGATTCCCTGTACCCATTCCCATTGTTTCTCGAGATTTTGATAATCCTTCACAGGCCAAGGCAATTGCTTCAAGGCTTCGATATTGGCCGTTGGGTAACGGGCAGCCGCTCCCATAAGACCTTCCATTTCTCTCCCGTATTCAATCTGGGTCTGATCATCAGTCCACCACTTCATGAACTTCCACGCCGCTTCCTTGTTGTCGGCATTTTCGAGCATCATTACCGCGCTCGTAGCGCTGGCCACTTCATGCCGTATGGACCCATCCGGAAGCTGTGTACCCGGAACAATCGTAAAGTCCCAGAGATTGCGGATTTCCGGAGCCATAACCGTCAGCATGTTATACGTGGTGTAATCAGCAATTCCGATCGGCATTTCCCCGGTACGGAAGCGGTTCGGAAAATCGGCTTTGAGCGGAAACTTGTAATTGGTATAAAATTGCGTCCAGCGTTTGAACGCGTCCATTGAAATCTCCGAATCCAGTGCACTTTTCTTCTGGTCTTCGGTGTAGAACGTTCCGTCATTCTGATATAACAACATCGCAAAGGTTGAATTCGGAACCAGGTTGGCATTGTTCAGCGTATCCTCAATCGGCAGATAAAACTCCATGTTATGCTTCTGCAGCACGGCGATGGCGTTATATACGTCCTGCCACGTTTTTGGCGGTTCGAGGCCCAGTTCATTCAGAATATCTTTGCGGTAAAAGAGCATTGGAAAATGCTGCTGCTCCGGAAGGGCATATACCCCGTCGTTGTAGCGGTATGGCGTCAATCCGCTTTCACGGAACCTGCCCGAAATTTCCTCGAAATCAGGGAACTGGCTCAGATCCGCCGTTGCATTCCTCATCGCATAGTTCACCGGAATGTCTTCGCCCATCTGCATGGCTACATCTGGGCCTTCCCCCGAGAGTGTTGCGGGCAGCAAAATATTAGGCGGAACGAGACGTAACTGCACGGACACATCCGTATCCGGGGTAAACGAATCGTCGATCATGCCTTTCAGTACTTGGGCCTGATCTCGTCCGGTCGTGATCCATACAGTAATGGCATCCTTCTTTTGTTCCACGTTGCCAATGCTGTCGTAATCTTCGGTATACGAGGCAACATATGCGCCCAGTTCGTGCTTCACCTGCTGGACGGTGCTCGCTTCCGCTTTTGGCAGCGATTCACCCGGCGGAGATACGACAAGGTAATCCAACGTAATCGGCTGTTCACGTACCGATAGAATCCATGTGCCGAGACCACCTACGTTAATTTTGAACGTATCCAGCCGTTTGGGAACCGTCTCTGGTCTGGCGGCCATATCTTCAAGCTGCAATACCATGGCGTGCAGTACGGCCACTTTGTCACTTTGCTCACCCGTGGCTTTTTCCAGGTAATCTGCAACGGAGCGCAAGGTGTCAGCTTGTCGTTCAAACACCTCCGTCATCTCCGGAATACGCCGTTCCAGTTGGTAATCCCGCAGTGGGTCCGGACTGTTGGAGGTGATCATTAATATTTTGCGATACATCTCATTCAGTTCCAGCACGCTGGATTCCACGGTCCGAAGCAGCGGAGCGATGTCGCCAAGTGTAACTGTCATTCGGATTCGGTGTTTCCCTTTTTCCAGATGAAACTGATATGGCTTATCCTCTCCCGAACCCAACACCTGAGTTTGCCAAGCCGGGCTGTAGTTAAATCGAATGCGTTTCAGTTCCTTAAACGGAACTTCGCCGTTAATCGTCAGACTGCGGGTGGCATAAATGCCACGCAATTGATCCTGTTTCACCTTAAGCGCCAGTTGATACAGTCCGTCTTCAGGCACATCAATTTCCCATTCAATCCATTCGCCCGGCAGTTTCCAGTTAATGCCCCCGATGGCGTTCATCCGAATTTTCGATACATTATAAGGCTCGAGTGAAGGACTTGATCGGTCCGAGATTGGTGCCAGTGTAGGAGATGATTTGCTAACAGCTTCCTCCCCCTGAACTTTCAACATGACAGGAGCCGATTGTTTCAAGCCGAGTGAGGCATACGTTTGCTCCAGCTCTGCATAGGAAGGAACTTCGCTTTCTTGATATAGCTCAATATAATCGATTGCCATACTTTCCCTTAATGAAGTGAGCGATAACTTCTGACTGCCTTTTTCAAAATAAAACTGAAACGGTTCCTCAAAGTACCCTGCGCTGTCCTTGAAGGAAGTCAACTGCCATTCGGGCTGTTCCACTTGTCTGGGTCTAAGCTCGTTGCCACGATCGTCCTGCCGGACGTTATCCTCACGATTCCCCCATACCCTGTCAAACAGAAGAATATCGGCCCCTCTGAACGGGACCTTACCGTTAAGCTCAAGCCTGCGTTCGATCCCGGAGCTTTTACCTTCTACGGGATAATAGTGAATGCGAATGTTGTACAAACCGCTCACTTGAACGGGAACATCCCAGCGAATGGTTCCAGTTTCCGGCGTAATTACGGCATTTCCGTCTAATCCGGCGTACCCTTGCACAACCTCAAATTCCCCATCCTCTGCCTGAACATAAGATTCGCCTTCGATGCGTACAATTTCATCCGGTTTGGCCGTATTGTCATGAGCAGTCAGATAATGCTCATAACTGAATGAATCCTCGGTTCCCGATACCGCCTCAAAGTCCTCAAGCGCATGTACCGTTCCCGGATTACGATCCCGCGATGGATATAGTGTCCATATGGAGAGCACCAAGGCCAGGACAAGCACCAGGATTAGTCCCTTTTTCTTACGTGACCGCATGTTTGAATGTATCCCCTTTCCTGTAAGCGTTGAGAGAACTGGACGATTGACTAACCCGGACAGACCGCACCTTCACTGGTGCGTTCTGCCCGTGTAACGTGATACTTATTTGTAAACCTCATCAATCGCAGCCTGGAAAGGAGCCTTGTATTTCTCGATCAGCGTAGATACGGATACCCCTTCTTTGAGTTCCCCATCAAAATCCCAGAACGGCAAGGACGGGAATGTGTTATGGTCGAGAACCAACATACCTTCCGCAACCTCTCTGGCGTTGTTGATATCCGCTTCATCGGTCAGATGTGTCTCCA
This sequence comes from Paenibacillus sp. AGC31, assembly GCF_057334655.1. Classification (NCBI taxonomy): domain Bacteria; kingdom Bacillati; phylum Bacillota; class Bacilli; order Caryophanales; family Paenibacillaceae; genus Paenibacillus; species Paenibacillus sp. AGC31. The sequence goes on along the minus strand of NZ_JBHFJH010000045.1, from coordinate 38,342 downwards.
GTGTGGATTGTCCCGGATACTCATAGATCGATTCGATCTCATTAATTTTCTCCCAGATGTACATCAGTTGTTCCGGATTCTCTACCGCTTTTGGAATCGTTATAGCTTGGTAACGTGACTCACCGGAGTGATACGCTGTTGCACTTGGACCTTTTGGAAACGGTACAAAACCAATATCGTAATCCTGCATATCCGTCATAATACCTTCGACTTCGTACATGGCACCTGAATACATCAAGGTGTTGCCTTGACGGAAGAACGTGGATGGCTCTGTCCAATCGCCGCCCTCAGAAGCTCTGCCGACCTTCTCGGTAGCCAGTTTGGACAGGAAGTTCAACGCTTCTTTTGTTTTTGGATCTTCCAGGTTTTGCTTATCCTCTTTGGTTAAAGAAGCCTCGTTGGAATACAGAATCGGTTCCAGCAAGCCTGTTTGAGCGAGTCCCCAAGTGTCCAGCTTGCCATCATTGTTTCGATCCTTGTTCGCTTGCTTGGCAACACTGATGAACGTATCCCAGTTCCATTCATCGGCATCTACATACTCCTGAAGTGGCTTCAAGCCGAGCTCTTGCATGAGTGTGCGATTATAGAAAATTCCGTTGATAAACGAGGACTGGTCCTCGGTAAAGCCGTAACCTTTGCCTTCATACTGCATGTATTCCTTGGTTGTTTTCTGGTTGAATACCTTGTCGTTTTTAATATAATCATCCACCGGCCATAACAGATCCTGTTTGGTCAATGCCGGAATGGCATAGTTTTTGCCCAGTCTCACCAGATCGCCAAGCGGTTCACCGGCCATCAGGGAAGCAACTACTTTTTCCTGATATTCACCAAAATCGATGGAAACATATTCAATATTAAAGTTGTGTTTTTTCTTCAGCGCTTCGAGATTCTCAAGGCGTTGAATGTTGTCCGGGTTGTTCCCCTGTATTTCCATGTCCCACCAAGCAACAACCTTGATGGTTCTGCCGCCCATGTCAAAATCCATTTCTGGCGTGGAGTTTTCATTCTTGGGTTCGGTTTCCGCGGGTTTTTGTTCCTCCTGTGGTGTGGTCTTTTCCGGCTCGGGTTGAGCGGTAGGTGCAGAACTGCATGCAGCAATCACCAACAAGACCGCAAATACCAGGCTCAGTAGCATGAACTTGTGTTTTCTCATCGTCTTCCCCCCTGATTGTCGTTTGCTATCACAGTGTATCGTCCAAATGAAAGCGCAAACAACCTGCCAGAATACAGATGTTTACCCGGGCTGAATATAGATTTTCGTAATTTTGCTCAAGCAAATTGCATTATAGGTTTTAATTGGTAAAGAAATGCACTGTCTACAAAAATATGCACATTGTATGCGCTTTCTTTTATTACCATAATGAAATTAAGTCAAATTTCAGTTAATCTAGCGCATTACAATTCAGCAGAAGGTGAGGTATTGCTTCATGTATGATATTTTACTTGTGGATTTCAGCCGTCGTTTGTGCGGAGAGTTGCAACAGATGTTGCTACGGAGCAAAGCTCAATATACTATCGCAAATTGTGTGTTCTCATCGGCCGAGGCTTTGACCGCATTGTCAGAACGAGACTTTTCCCTTGTTATGGTACATACAGAGAGGTTTGATACCGCGGGGCTCTGGTTATGCAACGACATTCGAAAAAAAAGTCAGATACCTATCCTCCTGATGGGTGGAAGAGATCACTTCAGGTTCGTACGCAAAGCCCTGACGTATCAGGTAAATGATTATCTCCCGTATCCTGTTAGTCCTTCTTCTTTACTTAACAGTCTGCATGGACTTAGATCCCATCTTGAAACCGACCCGGCACACAAAACGTCGTCGTTTTTCAAAACACCCGTTCAAATGAATGGTAAACCCATGCACTCCAGTCATGTTATTCGTATCGTTAAGGCCTATGTACGGGATCATCTGAGTGATGAAATCACGCTGAAGAAGATCTCTGACATGCTTCATTTTAACTGTGCGTACCTTGGACAGAAGTTCAAGCTGGAAGAGAAGATGTCTTTCAATGATTATATGCTCCAGCAACGTATGGAAAAGGCACAGCAGTTGTTGTCTTCCACGAATTTGCGAATATATGAGATTGCTATTGAGGTAGGCTATAAGGATATTGACTGGTTCTATAAAAAGTTCAAAGCGTATGCCGGATCGAGTCCAAATGCTTATAGAAGACAAAAAATCCACACGGCCTAAAGCTGAATTGCCGAATCGGTTTGTTTATCAATTAGATAATAACCACAAAAAAACGCAGGATGTATTCTTCTTCCTGCGTTTTTTTGTGGTTATTTGGGTTTGGTCAATTCCAGAGTATTCACCGTTGACGTACCAAAAGGGATTCCCGGTATTCTTGGGGAGTCATTCCCGTTATTTTCTTAAAAAGTCGGGTAAATGAATGGGCAGCTTCGTACCCCACTTGAAGTGCGACCTCACGCACCATAAGATTTGTGTTCTGAAGCAATTCTTTGGCTTTCCGTATTCGGCAGTCGTCAATGAACTCTGACACGTTTATTCCCATTTCCTGCTTAAAGAATCGCGACAGATAGGATGGATTAAAATGATGGAGTTCTGCCAGTCTCACCAGAGAGAGATCTTTCTCCAGGTTCTCCTTGACGTAACTGCATAAGGAATGAATGACAACATTAGCACGTTCCTGTTCATTTGATCTTTTGTAGCGTACTAATTCATCGGCAGCACGATATAGAAATTGTACTGCATCCTTCATGCATGTATACTCCCCTAAGTGCAGCAAGCTTCGTTGATCCGGGATCTTCTGTTGAAGACCCCAACGATTGATCGTTGAATGCAATAATAAGGCCAGATTGTAGTATGTCTCCATGGCACGTTCCATCGTAATATCCTCTTGCAGCAGTTCGCCTGCAAGCTCCTCAAATATATCGTAAAATGGCTGAATTCTTCCCGTTTCCAAATATCCTGACATAATCTCGATCCGGTTTGAGATCCGCATGGATTCTTTGGGTACATCAGATGAGAGATCATTACGATGATCCGTGAGTACCATGGATACACCATCCCCAATTTTCATCCACTGGAGTAATCTCAGACGTTCATATTGTTTGGTTAACTCGGACCAATTGCAGCTTCGACTACTTAATGAAAAAGCAATGGATACGCCGAGTGATACCATGCATGCTTCCTGTACCAGTTCCAGTGTACCTTCTAGAAATCGCACAAGTTTATCATTTGTCATCTCTTCCTCCTGCTTCGGCTGAAGCAGCCAGATCGTATCCCCATAATGGTCCGTTACACTTGCGCACACTGTACGCTCATTCATCAGAGAAGAGCCGATAATGCGCACAGATTCTTGAACTTGTGTGAGGTCCGAACCTTTTTCTGGCAGATTATTGAACCGACCCAGTATTAGATAAACAGGCGAGTTGATCTGTAATCTTATATCTCGTTTGGATAATTCGTCCTGCATATGCATAGTAGAATCTATAACCGCTGTACAGTCTTGAAGTAACTTCCGTAAATACTCTTTTTGCTGTATCAGTGCAAGCTGCGAATTAACTTTATGAGAATGTTCCAACAACTCAACCATGCTGTGACTTTGCCGGATCTCTTCCATCACATCTTCTACAACAGACATCACCTTGTCATAACCTTCCGTTTTGAGCAAATAACGCACATTAGCCATCTGAAAAGCTTGATATGCATAATCAAAATCGCTATGTCCTGTCAGAAAAATGACGCGACAATTCGGCCAACTGGCTTGAATCCGCTCTGTCAGTTCCAACCCACTCATACCCGGCATACGGATGTCCGTTAGAACAATGTCAATTCTCGAACGTTGCATCCAGGACAATGCTTCTGTTGCAGAGTAGGCCTTACATACATCAAGCTGTTCGGGTATATGTCTGGCGAACGTTTCATAGAGACTATCCGTAATAATCTCCTCGTCATCTACAATCAAAAGTCGATACATTCGTTTTCCCCCTCTTTCCACTGGATTCGAATTGTGACTTTTAACCCTTGCAGTTCACTTCTGGATAGAAAAAGCCCACTTCCTTCTCCATACGTCAGGACCAGACGTCGATGAATATTTATTAACGCGGTCATTTCGTCTGTACCTCCGTCCTTATGCAAGCGTTGTTGAAGAGTTTGAATGTGTTGCTCTTCCAGCTCATTTCCATTATCCTCTACGGTGATCTCGGCATATGCACCTTCCATATTAAACCCAATAATTAGAAGACCGGAGTCCGTATTCTTTTCAAGGCTGTGTTCGTAGGCATTCTCAATAATAGGTTGAATAATGAGTCTGGGAACTTTAATATGTTCCATCTCAGTAGGTAGTGACCCAAAATCAACTTTGATTCGTCTGGAGAATCGTAATTGTTGAATCTCTGTATAGATTCGTGAATGCTCAACTTCCACTTTCAACTTCACATGATCTGTTTCATTCCGGGTAATGAACCTGAAATACTCACCAAGCATGTTCGTAAATTGCTCTATACGTTCGGTTTCTCCTGTCCTTGCCAGTGAATTCAGAATAAAGAAGCTATTGTACAGAAAATGAGGATTAATCTGCGATTGAAGCTGTTTCAACTCGGCCCGCTGCATCATCAATGTTTTCTTAAAATCTCGATCGATAAGGGATTGAAGATTTTCAATCATTAGATTGAAACGGGTATAGAGGAAGCCGAATTCATCCTTTCGGTTATGCGCAATGGGGACATCAAGCATGCCTCCCTCCATTTTTTTGAATCTTTTCACCAACAACAGCAACGGGATATGAATCAACTTGTAACTTGAATAGAGATATGCCGTGATGGCAACAAATGATGTAATTGCAAACAGCCAAGCCCAATGATAGAACTTGCTAAGTGGCTTGGTAACAATTGCCTCGGGTAGATATGTAGCTACGGATAAGCCCAGGGAGTCCATATGCAACTGACTAACATGGTACATGGTGTCACCCACCTTCATCCGAAAGCCATCAAGTGTACCCTTTACACTGTGCTCACGGTAATTCGCGAGAATAACACTAGCTTGATGTTTATCTGTGATGGCATGCCCCGTTTTGTCCTCAATCAGAAAAGTTGAACTCTCCGGGTACAAATTAAGCCGTGTGAGTTCATTCTGAAAATGGTATGTATCCAGCTCCACCTGAATGACAAAAAGCGGGGGTTCTCCTCTCGTACCTGTCAGCCTGACGGCACTTAAGTTCAAGGCGTCCTCTTTCACCGTGAAACGTGTACCTTTTCCTTGCATGCCTGAACTGAAATATAGATATGAACTTTTATCGAAATCATCGATGCCTTGGATCGCGGATATACTCTTGCCAACAGAAGGGATATGTACATGAACGTTTTTGATATAAGCAGTGCTATTCTTGAATGAAGCGAGTCGTTCAGTCAGGTAATTTAATGTATCACGCCGCTCAACCTGATCCATCATGTCCCAGAGAATCGCCAGACGATTGAGTTTTCGATCCTCAACGATATCAAACTGCTGTAATTCCATCCATTCTATCTCTCTGTTCAATTCCACCACATATTGGTTCAACCGTCTTTCCGTTGACAACGATATCTCCTGGCTTGCATTGTCATAACTCCAATGATACAGATACACGCCAAGAAGAATAAGGGGAAGCACAAATACCAGATAGGTGATTATTAATCGCGCAAATATACTGTTAAACCATGATTTAGCAGGGATCTTGATCAATGCATTCACCTCCAATGCCAAAGGCTGAGTGGGTTCCTTGTATGAATAAAGTGAACATTAGTGCTCCTTTGGCTTGCTGGTGCGAAACCACGCGTTAACCTCCGATGTGATCTGATCTCCCCCCAGCTTGCGCCAGTTCTCAACGAATTGATCAAACTCATCTATCGACCTGCCTAGAATAATGTTCATATAGGCTTCAAGCTGAAGATCCCGAAGAATAATTTGTCGATCAACCATTGTGTCCGTAATTCCACCCGTGAATTGATCATAGAGAAGTTGGCCGTTCTTCTCGTAAGAATCTGCAATGCTAAAAGCACCCGAAGGCCCATAGGTTTGTTTCCAGCCCCAGCCGCTCTCTACATCTTCCAATTCATAGGCCACAATGCGTTTGTGAATGGCGAGAGCTTCATTCTGCAGAGCCGAGAAGTCTCCTGTACTTCTGGCATCCCGAATTTGTTTGTATGCATCTATATTTTTATTACCGGGAAAAGGAGTTACCGGTGAAAGCATCCACACAGCACGGGAGTCGTCATTATAGTATGTTTCATACTGTGCCTGATCCCCCCAGTTGATGTCCAGATGCAGATTCATGAGCTTTACAACAACTTCCGGATTAGAGAATCCCTTTTTTACAGCAAAGTATTGCCCAGTGTTGGAACGTAGCGGTACGAACAGGCTCCGGTCCGACTTGGCAACAATCGGATATGCCTGCCATTCTACATCTATATCTGTATCTGTATCACGGGTGCTCTGAAGCATAAAGGATGTCCACTGTTCGCCGTAAAGCATCCCTATTTTTCCATCTTGAACTAGACGAAACGCCTTGTTTCCACTTTTATAAGCGAAATCCGGATCAAGTTGGCCTTCACGATACAACGTTTGCAGTACTTTCAGAGCCTCCCGAACTTCAGGCTGTATACCTCCATAAGTGAGGTTTCCTTCTGCATCTTTAACCCATATATTAGGGTAGGCACCGTAGCCGGACATGAACCCTGCAGCTCCCATAACTGGATCCCATAGATGGTTCGTTAGCGCAAGTCCGTACGTATCATGCTCTCCGTTCCCGTCGGGGTCCCCCTCTGTAAACGCTTTCGAAACCTGAAGAAGCTCTTCCAGCGTTTCAGGCGGCCGTAGCCCCAGTTGCTCCAACCAGTCGGTTCTAATCCACAGGTACTGCGCTGTCTCAATGGAGGAAGATGATTCGGGAATAGCCATGAGTTTGCCATCAATGGTTGCCGCATCAAATGCGCCTCTTCCCTCCGCCTCCAATATACTCTTTGTAAGTGGGGAAGCATACTCTTGGTACACATGGGTTAAATCTTCGATCATTCCAGCGTTGCTCAGTTGTCTAAGTTGATATGGATTAACTTTCACTACATCTGGAAAACGTCCTGCAGCAAGGGATACACCCAACTTCTGATTGTATACATCCCCATTAGCAGTCCAGTCATAGTGAATTTGAATACCTAGCTCTTTTTCGTACAAACGAGTCCAGCGATTATCCAGTATCGTCTCACCAGGTAACTGACTAATCATGCGCTCAAGGTCATCTCCAGTTTCCCTGACAAAAGAGACCACGATGGGAGGAGAATACCTCTCAAACGTAGCGGGAAGTTGAATCTGCTGCCCATCTTGCTGCGGATGATGTTGTTTGGTATTACCTTCGGTATGACCTGCTGGTATGGATACAGCAAGGAACAGAATGAAGGTCCATCTTGTTATGTCCAGACATCTCTTATACATGACGACATGCCCCCAGTTCGGTTTGAACAACTCTCTTCTCTCTGTCAACTTTAATCCATATCATTGTACAACAACTTGTACTCATTGAATACGAAAAGCCGCCGTTGGGCGGCTTTTACGTATTTTCATTGTTTCTCATCAGGATTAATTACGCGATATTCGAAATTCGAAAAGTCAGCTGTTCCTCCAGCTATTTCAGTTGAATATACAAACAACCCCGTTCGGCAACCCATAAAATGATCCAGTTTATATATCATTTTGTGGACAATCCCTATATCTCTCCATTCAACCCCATCGAAATAGGCAAAAGAGCACTCATCCAGATTGTTCTCAAAATTTCCGAATGCTTTTAGTTTAACTACTGGATCTGATACCGGGATACGTTCATGTTCAGTGGCTGGCTTCTGGTCGATCAGATTGCCAAATATGGTGGAATCCTCACTATCTCTGGCATGCATGACCAAGTAAAACTTGCTATCCTGCTTCGTGAGAGCGATCATACCGTACGAACCGATCAAAAAGCACAACCCGGCATAATCCCCATCATTCAGACGACTGCCGTCAAGCGTAACTATTACTTCGCAAGCGGGCCCCATTGAACGCTGGGTTAGTGTGTTGACCGCAAACGTCAGATTTGGGCTGATCTGTCCCGTTCGAACACGATACACTCCCGGTTTCTCTGTAACGGACCAAAGTTCATGATTAGGTGTATGATTCCATTGCCAAAAATCACGGAGGCGGATGTTTCCATCTTCTTCGGGTTCATAATTGAAACTGTCGCTACCCACTAACGGGTTATAACGGTGCTCTGGTCTCGTGCTTGGGATATTAATCTGCTTCGGCGCTTTGCTTGCAAAGACCGGTATACCTTGATCAAAGTGTAGCGGAACCAAAACAGGAACCCGGCCAACAGCCCCATGATCCTGAAACAGCATTGCATACCAGTCTCCATCCGGCGTATCCACGATACCGCCCTGAGCAACACCTGAATTGAAATAATCCATATCGTCATTAAATACTTCTCCACCAGTGAAGACATCTTCCAGAGAGTCTGCCATATAAAACGCCTGTGTTCTCCGTCCGGAAGCTTTCGTGATATGAATCAGGAACACAATATATTTACCATTGATCTTGTAAAAATGTGCCCCTTCATAACCAAGGTGATGAGGCTGCTCGTCTTTTACAATCAAGCGATGCACTCCACCAGGTTTGGGCCCGGACAGATCAGAGCTTAATTCGGTCAGATAGATCTCGGTATTACCGTATACGAGATAGACTCGTTCATCATCGTCAAAAAATATGGAGCAATCATGATAAAACCCTTCCACGATCTGCTTCTTCCACACTCCCGAGATGGAGGTCGACGTATACAAGTATGTCTTACGGGTATCATTCGCAACAAAGATCACATAGAACATCCCTTGATGATAGCGGAGTGATGCAGCCCACATGCCTTTACTATAAACGTGATGACCATCCATCAGCCGTTGGGCAGGTGTATCGTCCAATGTGTCGTATACATATGTGGCTACTTCCCAATGGATCAGGTCATATGAGCGCAGGATGACACATCCCGGCATCATGTGCATGGTTGTACTGACCATATAATATGTGTCCTCTACACGAATAACGTCAAGATCCGGGTAATCGGCCCAAATAATCGGATTCGGATACATGCTTCATTTACACCTCATTTTTTTCTGTTAAACTTCCATTCTCTCAAAAGGATGATTGAGCTGTCTGTTGAACTTTTAAGCTTAATATACAAGTCTTGCACACCTTTCGCACCCGTAACATTAGTTGTTAGTTCCATCCATTGAAGAGATTCTGTCGCAGGCGGAACAATGATTTCACCAATTAACGGTCCGTCTGCACGTTCAAGTCGAAGTTCCAACGTACCTTCGGTTGCTTGATTCGCAATCGTTGCTGTGAAGGTTGTGAGTCCTTCACTTTCAAAGTCCACCTTCGATATAGCTATCCAGCTGTCATTTTGCAGTTTAGCGGAAATCGTATTCGAATCTGATGCAGACATCTCACCAGAGTCAGGATATTGCTCTGTTGATACTTCGCTACTCCATCCAATCGTCGATCCGCTTACCCGCCCATAGGGATCGAAGCATTTGATTTGATCTACGCCCTGATAATCTGCCTGTACCTTCTTGATCTTACCCGTGGCCTCATCATGCTCGACTCGATTCAGATGTGTTGAACGGTAACCTTCGGGGATATTCATGGCTTGGCATAATGTCTGGGCATGATAGGCAATGTACCACTGATCCGATAGTTGAAATATAGCATGGTGATTGTTGCCGCCAATATCAAAAAAGTGTCCTGGATTCTGGAGTAGCGTACCCTGATATGTCCATGGCCCCATTGGCTGAACACTGGTCATATATGCAATCTCACCAGGTGGTGGGCTGCCCTCTGGCCGATCACCCTCAATAAAATTGGAACAATACGTAAAGTAGTAACTATTATTATATTTATGTATCCCTGAATCTTCAAACATATAAGGCGCCTGAATAACCTTCGCTTTGCCAACAACGCTGATCATATCGTCTCCCAATCGCATAACTCTTGCCGTATCCGGTCTTTCTGCTTTCCCCTGGGGAATACCACCACCAAAATAAATGTAGGCCTGATGATCATCATCTACAATGACAGCCGGATCGAATAGCCAGGTTACTTCCTCCACTCCCGGAGTCTCTCTTGTAATAAGTGCTTTTCCTATAGGGTCTATCCACGGACCTACAGGTGTGGGTGCAGACAGTACACCTATTCCACTGGCATTGTTGGCGAAATAAAGAAAGAAACAGTCCTTGCCATCCAAGATTCGATGAGCAGCTGCCGGGGCCCAGGATTGCGAAGCCCATGTTGCTGCGCCTTGAGGTCCAGCAACTCTGATCTCCCCATGATCGGTCCAGTTGATTAAGTCATCCGAAGAAATGACCGTAATCCGGTTGATTGAACTGTAGCTGTTTTTCTGAGGAAGACCGTCCTTATCATATTCCAGCTTATCACTAGTCATATATAAGTAGACTCGATTGTTAAATACCAAAGCATAGGGATCGGCTCCGAATTTGTGGGCCACCAGAGGGTTACCGTTGGGACGAAGCTTTCCAATCTCCCCTGGAATACGCTCCAGATTGGCAGCTTGATCTTGCTTTTGCTCACCAGCTTGTGGTGTAGAATGATGATTCATCAAAAGAATCCCCCTATAATTGTTTTTAGTTATGCCTTTTTCCGAGAAAGCGTTTGCAATACAAAAGGTATCATGATAGGATGATTACATTTTAAGGTAAGCTGAGTACAATTTCATTGCGTTAACCGCTCTATTTATTGCGTGAAATGACGGGAGGTACTTCATGAGTGGATCCTCTGAGTGTTTTTATGATCCCATCCAGCCTGAGCTCTTATATCTACATAGCGTAACGACGTATAAGCTGGAAACGATCTATCATCGCCATAATGCATACGAGATCTACCTGTTTCTTCGTGGCAACGTTCACTTTTATGTAGATAATCGATGTTACCATGTACAGCCTGGTGATCTGCTTGTGATGTCACCCGAGGAGATGCACCGAGCCTTTATTCTGGATGAATCTGAGTATGAGCGAATTACAATCAATCTCAAAAAAACATATCTGTTTCAGCTTTCCACACCATCAACCAATCTATCGTCATGTTTTGATCATCGCCCCAAAGGAACAGGCAACATCGTACATTTAGACGACTATAACTTGAAGCAGATGCTGCAATGTACGAACGAACTGGAAGGATTGCTTGCTTCCGATGCTTATGGCACCGATATCAAAATAAATGCAGCCGTAGCCCAATTGTTGGTCATGATTAACGTCTGGTTTCATAACAATTCCTTTGTTCCCAATGACATTATGCCTGAACTGGTTCGTGAAACCATGGATTATATTGAAACACATCTAAATCAAGATATTACGCTTCGCAAACTTACCGAAGTGTTCTACATGAACAGTACTTATATCAGCCGCCAGTTCAAAAAGCATACTGGATTGACCATCCGTTCCTACATTTTGGGTCGTCGTATTGAACGGGCCAAATTTCACCTGTCTGAAGGAATGAGTATTACGGATGCATGCTTTCAATCGGGCTTTAGTGACTATGCCAATTTTATTCGCAGTTTCACCAAAATGGTCGGCATCTCCCCTGGTAGATATATCAAACAAAGACGTGATGCAATTGAAGCAATGCCAAGATAATGATGAGCTCATTCAATGTAAACTAAAAAACATCAAACCATCCAACATGGCTCGATGTTTTTTAGTTTTGGATATACTTCGGATCTGCAAACAATTTTATTGTAATTATACGCCAGTTAATTGATCTCTTTACCCGTCCACAATCGAACGCGATCTTTAATCCACTCCGTATACTGCTGTTCCATGGCTACTGCACCTGCATTGTCAAGTTCGGTAATCATATTGTCATATATGCCTTCAAAGGCACTCGGAGAGGAGGTAATCGCTTCGGCGATCCGTTTCTGAATAATATCCTGCGTTTTCTGATACACAACGTTATAATCCCCGCTATCCGAAGGAATCGGCATATTGTATGCAGCGCCCCACTCTTTCACCGGAAACTCCTCTTCGGAAGGGAACAAGTCCTTCCATGTGGTGATGCCATAACCTTTCAAAGCTTCTTTCTCCTCATCGGAATAACTTTGCTGAATCTGTTCAGGATAATTCGTTGTATAGTAGTTATCTGTTGAATCTTTGACACCATCCCCATAGTGAGCACCAAAAATGTAATACAAGCCTACTCCGGTTTCTTTGGTGAATGTGTTATTGTCTTTGTTTTTACGTTCCTGTACATCGGCCGGGATGGTGCGAACACCGTCTTCCACATTATATTGCTCGCCTTCAACGCCCCAGTTTCTCAATACTTGCCCTTCTTCAGAAGACATCCAATCCAAAAATTTGATGGCACGGACAGGATCTTCACAATCTACCGTTATACCAATGCCATAACCATCAAAGCCGATATTCTGGAAGTCTTTCCGCTGAAAACTGTCATCTAGCGTTACCGGATAGAATCCGTAGGTCATATCATCTTTTCCTGCACTTTTCAAAGCATTTTCCGCATCACTGAATCCCCAGCTTGGGTCGAGCAAGGATAACACGCGACCACTGGCGATTTTGGACTTATACTGGTCATCCTTCTGAACAAAACTGTCCTTGTCCAGCAATCCTTCATTGTACATCTTGTTCAACCACCGGAAATATTCCTTCTCCTCGGGACGTTTGTAATGCAGAACAGCTTCGTAGGTATCCGGATTGATGAAATATTCACCATCTCCAGGTCCTCCAGTAGACATGACAGCAGGATCAGTAACCGTGATCATTCGTCGCCATCCATCTGCACTAAGCGTCAGCGGAATTGTGGGTTGGCCATCATCTGTGGTCGGATGTTTCTCGTAATATTCACGTAGCACTTTTTCGAAATCGTTTAAGGTTTTGATCTCAGGATACCCGAGTTCCTTGACTACACGATGTTGAATGGCAGTACCATTCGTCGCATCAAAGCTGACCTGATCAATCGCACCATTCGTTGGAATCCAATAGATTGAAGGGTCGTCATTACTGTATTTCAACCGATTGAAGTGCTCACCGTAGATCTTTTTCAAGTTGGGGGCGTGTTCTTCGATCAGATCCGTCAGATCAATCATTGCCCCGGCATCAACGAGTCTGGTCAAGTTACCTTTGGGGAAAATCAAATCCGGATAATCGCCGCTGGCAGCCATCAGGGAAATGCGGTCGTTTCCGCCTCCGCTTGAAATATCGAATTCTGCATCGATGCTTACACCGGTTTCTTCCGTAATTTTTTTCCCTACAGCATCCTGCATTTTGTTCCAGTTGGGACTTGCATCTGCGCCGAAGAAGGTAAATGTGATTGGGCTGTTGGGGTCACTCGTATTTGATTCGGAATTCTCTGCAGCATTTCCGCAACCGGCGGAAACTAACATAACACTTGTTACGAGACATGCTCCTAGCACTTTTGATACGGCTCTCATTATTTTTTTGCCCCCTAAATGATGTTAGTTGTAATAACCAATCCAGACAATACGATGGTTCGCTTTGAAATAGTATACGCTTACATATTCAACCGTTAGTAAACGACTACAACCCTGCCTACCCTATTCCATGTTTAAAGTATAAGGAAGTCTAATCACCCCAACCTTGATTATTAAGCCATGAAAATAGCATGATATAGACATGTGTCTCAGTAAAAATGTGAAGACCAAAAAAGCGATAGTTGCCCATCGCCTCATAAAGCCAAACTACTTTTCAATAATATAATTCCAACGTAAATCCTTGGATTTCTGCTTCAACTTCCCGCAACAATTCCATGACTTGATCAGCGTACTCTCCAAGAATCTCTTTGCTTTTCTCGAACCCAATCCATTGAAAAGTAATCGGCATGCTTACAGCCCCAGTCAAGACATCCCATAGAGCGTCCAAATTGCCTCCATAGCTCTCGTCTAACTCCAGCTGGTTCTGCAAAATTTGATGAAACTCTTCCTTGCTGTGAAAGTCGTTTCCGTTAATCTGAATGATGCTCATATCATTTCCTCCATTTATTTTAACTGTTCAAATGACTTGTAATGATCTGTCGTCTGGTAGATTAGACCGTCATTGGAGTATAGAATTCGGTCGCTTCCGCGCCGTCCTCCAGAGTAATTTATATCGGCTTCGTACCAGATCCGGCCTTTTTTGTTGGGGAGTAATCCTTCCCGGTTCCTGAACACGTCGCCGCCGATGCTTTTGCCTGGAGCAACTTCTCGCAGGTTACCTTCGCTTGGTTCCCATCCCAGATCTCTGGCCTCTTTCTTGGTAATGTAATTTGGTGGGAGTTCATTGTGTTCCGAGATATAATTGGCAACCTCATCAAATCCCATATCCTCCGAAACTTGAGGTGATCCGAGATCACGCAAAGACTCTGACGTACAACCTGAGAACAATAATGCAGCGAGGATGATCACTAACGTGTAAGCAAATTTTCTGAAAAACATAATCTTTTCTCCTTTTGATGTTCTTGCTCTTGCTGTCTTCCGTTTTGGTGCTATTTCGATGACAATGCTTCTAATGTTAACGATTTGTGGTAATTAAAGCAATTCTGTAAGCCTATTATGGAGTTGAAATTCAATCAATTAAAGCTGTTGCCTTGCTCCATTGAAGCATTATTTTTATTCTACAACAAAAAAAGCCGCTAAAATAGCGACTTTAATCGTACGACGATCATTACCATTCAACACATTCATTTAATAGTTTAATTTAATGTACCCATCCAGTTCTCTAGGGCTACAACAACCTCTTCCAACTGCTTATCTTCCGTAATGGCAGGTTGATTATCTCCTTTTTGCATGCCGTATGAGCCAAATTGGCCGTGATTTCCACCCTCAATACTCACATATGTCGTGTCTTCCGGAAGATTTGCTTTGGAGTTCTCCCAGTCTTCCCAGTTAAGCACTCCGTCATCCGAACCTGTAATCTGTAAGATAGACAAGTCCGTATTCTTCACGCTCCCTCCTTCATCTGCATAAGAAGCCAAGAAAAAGACGCCTTCCAACTTCTCATTGTGCTCCGCAGCATACCGTGATGCAAATGACCCTCCCAACGAATGGCCACCAATTACAAACGCTTCGTCAGGATGTTCCTCGATAAAGGAATCAGCCTTGTTCTGACCGAAAATCGCCAAGTTTATTGGCATGTTCGCGATATATACGCGGTGACCCTGTTCTGCCATTTCTCTGGCAAGTGGAGAATAACTTTCAGGTTCAACCAGACCACCTGGATAAAAAATAATATTCGGTTTGGTTATCTCTGTACCCACGGGTTCAAATCGGTAACCGTCCTTAATCTTGGCGACAATAACCTGAGCATCACTTGTCATCGCCGTTTCAGCTCGCTCAGTCGGACTATACGTAACCGATTTGAGATATACGTAAACGCCGGCCACGATGATAACAATGGACAAGATGGTCCACATAATTATTTTCTTCCATTTGTTAGTACGTTGTGCTGTTTTCAACCTTAAAACCACCTTAGTATGAGGATAATGATATGTCTTTTTTAACTCTCATAATTATACTTACCGGTAAATATAATTACAAGATGATTTTGCTTACTATCGTTATTTGTCATAAAATATTCATGGAGGGAAGTTCAATGACAGAAAAATCACCCAAACGATTGCCTGGAAGACCCAAACATGGCAACGACGATATCTCAATTCAGCAAACCATTATTCAAACTGCTTCACAGTTATTCATGGAGTATGGCTACGAAACAGTCACGCTTCAGCAGATTGGCAAAACATGTAGTGTATCAAAACCAACCATTTATTATCATTTCACCAGCAAACCAGAGCTTTTTAAGGTTGCCTTTACAACGATGTTACACAATGTGAGCCGTTTAACCTCGCATATCCTTGATCAGGCCGAGAATCTGGAGTCGGGGCTTGTGCGATTGGCAGAGGCCAGACTGGGCAATCCACATGCGGAGATTGAAACCATGCTCAGAGAAGCTGAGCCTTTTCTTGAACCAGCTCAAATTCAGGATATACGCAACGCGGAGCATCAGATTCACGAAGTGTTAGCCTCCCATTTCCAACGGGCAATGGATAAAAACAGACTGCGAACGGACGATCCATTTTTCCTGGCAGAGACCTTCTCGACATTGATGTTAATGGGTAATCGGGAAGATAACCTGCATAAATATGGTTCCAACTTTTCGCTAGGCCAGAAGCTAGTAGATATTTTCATTCACGGAGCGCAGTAAAACTGAACTGATTATGTATTAGTGGTTAGTTTACATCTTTAATTGATCAATCGCTTTATGCATTCTGCTCGAGACGAGAAATTCTACCTTATATAAGCATGATAAGCGCAAAGGAAGGTGTAGTTTTGGAAATTCTAACATGGCAAGAGATTCACTTGATACTTCCTCTTCTCATAGAGATCAAGAATAAAGCTGTATTTGTGTATTCCGTACTTGAGCAAAAACAACAAGGAACTGTATACGTAAACAACAAGCACAACATAACTTCAGCCCTGATCACAAGCTGTGGTGGTTTTTACTGTCTACTGGGGACGGCTAGCAATCCAAAATTTAATGATGACGTCATTCGATTTTTAATAAACAAAAAGAATCATATAATAGATTTTTATGCACTGGCACTATTTTCGGAAGATTGGATCGATTTACTTGATAACTATGAATTACCGAACGCAAAGAAAATCAAACGCACATATTTTTCGTTCAATAAGATGAAGTTTACCGAGAGATACCAAGGAGATACTCTCACTTTAGGTAAACACTTTAAACTCGTAGAATTAAATCCATCCATCGCAACGAAGTACATTAAGGATTTTTACTCCTACTATTCAATTGTATGGGACTCTGTACCGCACTTTATTGCTAATGGTATTGCGCATTTTATTACTCGAGATAGTGAAATTGTTAGCGTCTGCTCTTCCCCATATGTAGGTGGTGGTTATGCGGAGATCGATATCATCACACTTGAGGAACATAAGATGCAGGGATTGGCTACAGCTGTCGGCGTTCGGTTCATTGAAGAGTGTATAAACAAAGGATTAGTACCGAACTGGTGCTGTCACGCCGATAACATTGAATCATTACATATGGCAAACAAGCTTTGTTTTGATAAGATCGAGGAGCAACCAATGTATTGGTATAATGCATAAATGTGCAAAATTCAGGGCAACAAGGAGAGCTGACATGAATATCCCTAGAGGAACCTATGGGTTTCGATTCGCGGAAGACAAGGAGCTCCAACTGTGTGTACTGTATGCGGCAGGATGTGATTCAATAACCGATCCTTCTTATCATTGGGACGGACTCGAACGTTCGGACGGGCCTCTCTTGTTATTCCAATATACAATCTCGGGTGAAGGTGTGTTTGAGTCGAATAATCGCATTCATCATGTTACCGCAGGACAAGCTTTTTTGGCCGAAATTCCAGGGCCACATCGCTATTACTACCATTCAGCATCAAAAGAACCTTGGGAGTTTCTGTTCCTGCTGTTCAGGCCCACTCTTATTCTGCCCCATTGGCGAAAATTTCTTCGGGAAGCTGGAGAAGTGCCCTATTTACCCGCTGATTGTACACCCGTTCGACTGTTGCGGATGATCGTGACAGATGCGGCAGCAGGCAGAATCACTGATCCTCTGATCGCATCATCCAGCGTATATCAGTTCATGACAGAGTTGACTCGATTACAGAAAACGACATTGCGCAACAGGGAGAATTGGTCTGAAAACATTCAAATAGCCGTTGAATACATAGAAAACAACTACTCCAAAATGATCAGTATCGATCACCTTGCGGAGCATGTTTCCCTTTCCAAATATCACTTTATACGTCGCTTTTCCTCCAGTACAGGTTTGACCCCAGGTGCTTATCTGACTCGTGTACGTACAGAAAAAGCAATGGAACTGCTGCGCGGAACTACGCTTAGCATTGAAGTCATCGCCGAGCAAGTCGGGTATTCCAGCGGAAGTTATTTTATCAAAGCCTTTCGCAGCATAACCGGCGTTACGCCAGGTGAATTTCGTAGTGGCGGAGAAAGCCTTGTGTACCGTAAATTGTTCTTCGACTAACCGCAATATTTTGCTATTCCACACTCAACATTACTGTAGATATTAATAAAATCCTTTATTATGATGAATTGAGCGAGAGCAATAATTAATCCATAAAGGAGCATTCCCATGAATCATACGCTTGCAGCATCAACTCCACCGCTTGGCTGGAACAGCTGGGATTGTTACGGCGCGGCCGTTACGGAAGACGAAATTCGTGGCAACGCCGAGTACATGGCAGAACATCTTAAAGACTTCGGCTGGAGTTACATTACGGTCGACATTCAATGGTACGAGCCTTTGGCCAATTCTTCGCAATATCGTCCGTTCGTTCCACTCATCATGGATGAATATTCGCGGCTTATGCCTGCCGAGAATCGGTTTCCCTCCGCTGCAGGTGGACAGGGATTTAAGCCATTAGCCGACTACGTTCATAGTCTTGGGCTGCAATTTGGCATTCACATCATGCGCGGTATTCCACGTCAAGCTGCACATGCCGCTACTCCGATCCTGGGCACAACCGCCACTGCGCGCGATATTGCTCATCCGAATTCCATCTGTCCGTGGAATACAGATATGTATGGTGTCGATAGCTCAAAAGAAGGTGCTCAGGACTACTACGATTCGCTGTTTGAACTGTATGCACAATGGGGCGTTGACTTGGTCAAGGTAGACGATATTGCTGCTTCAAGGCTCTATGACACCCATCAGCCAGAGATCGCAATGATATCCAAAGCGATTGAGCGCTCTGGTCGGCCCATGGTACTAAGTCTCTCTCCTGGCCCTGCTCCGGTGGAATACTCAGAATTCTTGGCTGAACATGCCAACATGTGGCGTGTCACGGACGATTTCTGGGATCTGTGGCCGCTGTTATTGGATATGTTCGACCGCTGCCGGACGTGGCAGGGCGTTCCCCAAGCAGGCTGCTGGCCAGACTGTGATATGTTGCCTTTGGGTCATATCGGTATCCGTTCTGTGGACGGTGGTGGAGCAGATCGCTGGACTCGGTTCACACCTGACGAGCAGTTGACGATGATGTCACTGTGGAGCATCTTCCGTTCCCCGCTCATCTTTGGTGGTGAACTGCGAGATAACGATGACTGGACACTATCCCTGTTGACCAATCGTGAGGTTCTGCGAATGCATCGCGAGAGTTACGGAGCCAGAGAAGCCTTACGCAAAGACGATCTTATTGTGTGGACTGCCCAGCATGCGGATGGCTCCTCTTACGTCGCTGTATTTAACATCGGTGAGAAAACTCTACCTGTGGATCTGTCCATTGATGAGGTTGGATTGTCCAGCATTACCGAAGGCACCGAATTGTGGAGCCAAGAAGCAGCTCAATTAACAGAGAATTCCTTAGTTACTACTGTACCTGCGCATGGTGTGCGTCTCTATCAG
Organism: Paenibacillus sp. AGC31; assembly: GCF_057334655.1. Classification (NCBI taxonomy): domain Bacteria; kingdom Bacillati; phylum Bacillota; class Bacilli; order Caryophanales; family Paenibacillaceae; genus Paenibacillus; species Paenibacillus sp. AGC31. The sequence continues at coordinate 18,877 of NZ_JBHFJH010000045.1, read as the reverse complement.
TTTTCCTAGGCTTGCCAAAGAAAAAGAGAGGTCTGTCGTTCATTAGACAGACCTCTCTCTCATTTCAAGTCATTAAAAATGCATTGCATAAGCATTTCAGTATGTATCCATGGCTTGAACGGCCAGATGAAATGCTTTAATTCTTCTTTCCAGAAGAGTCTTTTGCGGGCTACCTTCTTTGGACTTGGCATACATGTTCTCAAGGGATGGAAACAATCCAATCAAGACAAGGCCGGCTTCTGTTATATCTTCCTTGGAGTATTGATGAGGCTTCTGGTTCCAGTGTTTTTCCAGAACTGCTAGGCCGATGTATAGAGCTTGGAGACGTTTCTGTAGCAATGTCGTGTTATTACTTTTCTGAGTCATATTCACTAAGGCATTTTCCGATTTTCGGATGGTTGATTGAAAAGCTTTGATGGATTGCAGTTGATCTTCTTGTGACACATTTCCCATGGAGTACTGACCTCGCTTTCTAGGCTTAGTTTGATCGGACTTTCTATTAAATCACCTCATAAATATAACAAAAAAAGCCGCTCAAATAGCGACTTTTAATGTGTTCATTCTCGATTCAGTTCTAGAGTACCTTCTCCAAAAAGCTGATCGTCCGTTCATTCTTCGGATTTCCAAATATCTCTTCAGGAGTGCCCTGCTCGACAATATAACCCCCGTCCATGAAGATCACACGATCAGCTACTTCACGGGCAAAACCCATCTCATGGGTAACAATGATCATCGTCATACCCTCGCTCGCAAGATCTTTCATTACACCCAGAACTTCGCCTACCATCTCTGGGTCAAGCGCCGAAGTCGGTTCATCAAATAACATCACATCCGGGTTCATAGCAAGCGCACGAGCGATAGCAACCCGTTGTTTTTGCCCCCCCGAGAGTTGACTGGGAAAACTAGCCGCTTTATCAGACAACCCGACACGATCCAGAAGGCTAAGACCTGTTTTTCGAGCCTCTTCTGCGTTTAAAACCCCTAATTCTCTTGGCGCAAACATTATATTTTTCAATACGTTAAAATGAGGGAATAAGTTAAAATGTTGAAATACCATGCCAATATTTTCACGCGCTTTATTAATGTTGGTTTTAGGATCATTGAGATCCTGATTATCTACAATAACTCGACCAGCTGTGATATCTTCCAATTGGTTGATACAGCGCAAGAATGTACTTTTTCCCGAACCGGAAGGCCCGATGACACAGACAACTTCTCCTTCGTTGACCGCCACATCAATTCCCTTTAGGACCTGATTCGAGCCGAAACTTTTCTTCAAACCTTCAACTTTTATTTTAGCCACGACGAACCTTCACCTCCAGATAATCAGCAATTTTGGTCAATGTGATGATAACAATCAGATACATAACCGCAACCGTTAACCAAATGTCAAAAGAGGAGAACGTTCTTGCAATAACAATTTTACCCGATTGTGTCAACTCTACGAGACCAATAACGGACAAGATTGACGTATCCTTCAACGTGATAACCATCTGGTTAATGAAAGAAGGAATCATAACACGTACCGCCTGCGGAATAACGATCTTTATCATCGCTTTGCGATAAGGAAGGCCCAATGAACGGGCAGCTTCCATCTGACCACGATCAATCGATTGAATCCCGCCTCGGATAATCTCGGTTACGTACGCCCCTGCATTCAGACTAAGTGTCAGAATGGCCGCCAGGAACAATGGCATCGTGAAGCCCATCGCCTGTGGAATCCCGAAATAGATAAAGAATGCCAGGACAATCAGCGGAATACCGCGGAAGATATCCACAAATACGGTGGCAACACCACGAAGGAATTTGTTCTGTCCCACCTTCATAAATCCGAAAATCAGACCGATGATAAACGCGAAGAACAGGGACACAATCGTGTATAAAAGTGTTTTTCCCAGACCTTTAAAAAGTGCAGGAAGAGATTTCTGAATTAGTTCCCAACGCCCCAGATTTGCGACTTGGGCATTCTCTCCAACATATTCTTCGATAATGCGCTTGTACTCACCGTTAGCTTTGATATTCACAAGACCAGCATTGAACATCTCCAGGAGTTCCTGATTTTTACCCTTACTTACCGCAAATCCGTAGGAAGCCCCGTCTTCTTTGGCAGTAACGATTTTTAAACCATTATTCTGCTTTACCCCATACCTTAGAACGGGTTCATCTTCAAAACAGGCCACCGAATTACCGGTCTTCACATCATCATACATTTGATATGATTCATCGAATGGGACAACGGTAAAGCCATATTTTGAGGCGATGGACTCAGCAAAGCTGTACCCTTCTGTTCCCGTTTTTACAGCCACCTTTTTACCACGAAGATCTTCGTAACTTTTAATGGTATCATTATTGGAACTAATCCCCATAACAACGCCTGAATCATAATATGGCTCTGAGAAGTCAAATTTTGCTTTTCGCTCATCCGTAATACTCATCCCTGCGATTACACCATCGACTTGATTCGCCTCAAGTGCCTGTACAGCTGCGTTAAATCCCAGGGATTTGATTTGATACTTGAAATTTTGATCTTTGGCAATGGCATCCAGCAAATCCATGTCGATACCAACAAAATCACCATTCTCATCTTCATATTCGAATGGAGCAAATGTGACATCAGTTCCGATAACATAGGTTTTACCGGAATCGGACGCTGCAGCAGCGTTCCCTACCCATCCTGATAGACCGCTCACCAGGAGCAGCATCAGTGAAAGTATAAAAAATGAGATCTTCGTTGTTTTCATGTGTCCTCCCCGTCTCGGTATTGTCCGAATAATCATTATTTTCTTTGGAATCGGTATTACGGTTATGCTTTTTGTCGATCTTCTGCCCATTTGATTGTTATTATTTACTGTATATTAACAATCAATGCTTTGCCTTTACACTTGCAACATTTTCCTCCATCATTTTTTCCAACCAGTAAAAGCCCTTTTAATACTTACCCTTTAGGTAAGCTTCGCGAAACCCAATATTACATTGTGAATCTGAAAAAAGGTACATTTACTTTAAAACGTATTATTTAAAATTTAAGACTCAAAAAAAGCCGCGATTTCCGCGACTTTTTATTGTACAGTTTTTTATAATCTATTAATTTGCTCTGGTTGTCAATACAATCTCGAACTTCGAACCAGCTTCACCCGCGAATACAATAGTTCCGTTCTCAGGCAACACAATTTCGTTTTGTCCACTGACCACTGTATGATTAATGCCTATGCCAGCTTGGTTATATACAGCAAATGCGCTGTTTGCAGACATCTTGACCTTCATTTTCTTACCTGCAGCTGATGCTGGAATCGAATACCATGTGGCATGACCATTCGCCTGAATCGTTGTCTTCGATTGTTTTCCTGCATAGATCGGTTTGATGACGTCTTGAGCAGCATAAACGTTGCCTCCAGCTGTAACATATTCCACGCCATTTTCCTCATAGAAATTAAACTCCATCGTGTCACGCCCTGCTAATCCAGGAATTTGCAATTGGTTCACAGCTTGGTTAGCTCCAACGATTTTATTCGTGTAGACATAACCCGGTAGCTCATTAAAAGTATGAATGGGAATCATCGGCATCGCTGCGTTGTACAGTGTTGATGTGTATTTTTCATTGACCAACACGTAGGCTTTGCCTTCCCGTTTCAGCCATGCGGCCTTTACTTCTTCCGACAATTCATTGGTTTCAAGCTTTTCTGCCTTATATTCAGAGGAAGCAACTTGCCCAAGCCCAGGAACAGACTGATACGAGCGAGACCACAAATATGTGTTCCCGTTGATTTCCTGAACGAACTTCAGCTTTTCCGTAGCCGCATCATTAACAAATGAGCCATCAGCGGTGTACGTATAGGTCTGATCAGGACTGTTAGGAGACGACAGATTAGATAGCGTTAATTGCCCATCATCTGTTACGTCCATCTTCATTAACATGTTTGCCCCACCCGCGTACATGCCTGTGTGCTGTGTAAGTTCCTTCGGCATGTTTGTTTTCACTGGTGCATCATGTGACTTCTCCGGTTTACGCTCAGGAATGATATTCTTCTGCTCAAGCGCACCAAGCAACAGCTCAGTTGCCAGCAATTGATCCGTTGAGCTATGACCACCCGAAGAGGTTACGGCAGCAGCCATATTATAATCCGGTAACACAATTAAGGAGGAATGATAGGTTATTGTATTGCCACCTTTGCTTACTGCCTGGATGCCGTAATCATTAAAAGGAAACAAGTTCACGCTGTCCCAGCCGAGGCCGTAACCAATAGACGAATCGCCTTCTTCCGGCCACATGCCTCTCTTGTATTCTTCTTGCTCCATGGCCTCTACGGACTCCTCCGAAAGAACACCTTCAACCTCACCTGTAAAGATTTTCGAGAACTGAACCAGATCTTCAGCGGTGGAATAGATGCCTCCCGAGGCAATCATATTTGTAGTCTCTAACGGGAGTTGTTCCTCATGCGAAGGGGCGTATGTTGCTGCCATCTGGCTAAAGTCCACAATATCTTGCGGTGTTTTGGTATGCGCCATACCAAGAGGTTCGGTTATGTACCGGTGCATGAAAGTTGTGAAGCTCATGCCGCTGACCCGCTCAACCAAAATTTCAGCTAATGTAAAACCGTCATTACTATACACCGAGTATGCGCCAGGATCGGCCTTCAGATGTTGCGTCGCCAATTGTTCCAGTAACGTATCATGCGCATAGGTATCATTATCTCCAAACAGTATTGCACTGTTACTTGACGTTCCGAGAAGTCCGGATGAATGATTCAGTAGCATACGTGGTGTAATCTGTTGGTAACGCTTGTCTTTCATTTTAAAATCTGAAATATACTTCACGACAGGCTCATCAAGATCGATTTTGCCTTGGTCCACTAGCTTCATTACGGCGGTTGTGAGCATCATCTTGCTGGTTGAACCTATGCCATACATGGTGTCTGAAGAAAGGGGAATATTGTTTTTCAGATCATTTTTGCCTGCCTGACCGGAGATCACAATCTCGCCCTCATCCATCAGTGCGTACTGCACACTTGTCGTAGCGTATGATTCAGTGAGTACCTTGGCCTTTGCGCTTACTGCCTTTTTAGTTAGATCATACGTAGGGCTACTACCGTTACTGGTAGCGGGTGTGGCCATGGCCGACATTGGGGACATCATTGCAAACACCAAAGTTATGGCGGCGATAGACGTTCGTTTCTTTCGTGTCAATCTCATCTTCTCCTGTCTAGTCTATGGATTAGAAATCTCTGTGTTCGTACTCCCGTAGTGTAACCGAAGAAGATGAACTGTCTGTGGCTTGAATATGAATCGAGTATGAACCAAGCAGGATCAACCCAAATAGGTTGGACACACAGTAAAAATCGCTGTAGTCCAGCTTTGTTTTGTTTGCAAATTAAACTTTTGCTATAATGGTATATCAATCAATGGAGTGCCAATAACATGACCAAGTACATAAATAAATGCAATCCATAATTCAGCATGAGTAATGGAGTTGAAGCAATGCTAAAAGTTAATCGGAATGACCATCGCCCGATCTGGCAGCAACTTTTGGATCAAGCGATTCATAATATCACAACCGGGAAATGGCAACCAGGCGAATTGCTGCTTCCATCACGCGAACTTGCTCAATTAATTGGTGTTTCACGGTCAACCATACAGATTGTGTACGAGGAATTATTCAGTCGAGGGTATACGGTAACTTCCCGTCGGGCCGGTACAAGGGTTAGTGATTGGACATATGCACCTCATTCATCAGAAGGCGTCACGATGCAAGGGCCTATTCCGCCCGAACTGCCTGCACTGAACGAATCGATTGGTCATCTGCATAGTTGGTTTGGCAATAGGGACAATCGCAAAATAGAAATTGATTTTAATCCCCACGAGCCTTATTTAGATGAGAGTTTTACAAAAGCCTGGAGGCAATCCTTTTTGCAAGCTTCCACTGAACCCAATCTGGATCTTTGGGCTTATGGCGATGCCAGAGGTTTACTGGCGTTAAGAGAACAGATTCAGCGTTATTTGTCACTTGAACGAGGCATTCATATCGATGTTGATCAAATCTTGTTAACCTCAGGTGCACAACATAGCATTGATTTAATTGCCCAGGCACTTTTAAGTGAGGGAGACAGAGTTTCCGTAGAAGATCCCGGCTTCCCTGCTGCTTGGATGGCGATGAAATACCGCCGGATGCAAGTCGATCCCGTTCCAGTCGATGAGTATGGATTATGTGTAGATCATATTCACCCACAGACGAAACTCGTATTTGTCACACCTTCTCATCAATGCGCAGTTGGCGTTATTATGTCGGAGCCTCGCAGGCAACAATTGATGCACTTGGCAGCTCATCATCGATATTGGATTGTTGAGGATGACTACGATAGCGAATTTAGGTACCGTGGAGATCCGCTTCCAACTATATTCAGTCAGCAACCTCAGAATACGCTTTATATGATGAGTTTTTCCAAAATGGTTGCACCAGGCATTCGTCTATCGGCTATCATCGGCCCCAAAATAGCCATCGATCGCCTTACTCAAGTTCATGAATTAACCTATCGTCATCTGCCGATTATGGAACAATTAACGCTAACTCATTTTATTGAGCGTGGTCATTTTATGCGCCATATGAGAAGAGTTCGGAACATATATCGACGCAGACACGAAGTCATGACCAAAGCCATTGTTGCTTCTGGCCTAGGCTCGCGATTTACATTAAGTGGTGTGGAAACGGGATTACATATGCTTCTAGAATCTGAAACGTCATTTGACGAAGAAGCGCTGACGAATGCCGCCCTTGATCAAGGTGTACGCGTGTATCCGCTTAGTAGATATTGCTTGGAGAGTCATCGAAAAGGATGGATATTAGGTTTTGCAAAAGTGGATGAGGAGCAGATTGAGGAAGGCATACATCGGCTTGCAAAGATTGTATTATGATGGAGAACATGCTCTCCAATCGGATTCGAAAGGATGTTTTTTGTAATGAAAATTTTAGTGTTAGGAGCCACCGGACGGGTTGGAGGTCATTTCGTCTCCAATGCCCTACGTTCCAATCATCATGTAACTGCACTGGTTAGAAGCCTGGAAAAGGTACAAATCAACAATGACAATTTCGTTCTGCATCAAGGAAACGCTTTAGTCAAAGAGGATATTCATCATGCCATACAGGGTGTGGATCTCGTTGTTAGTTCCTTAAGTACCGATGGAACGACTACATTATCGCAATCCATGGGACATATCGTTGAGGCTATGGCTCAGGAGCGTATCAAAAGAATCATTACCATTGGTACCGCAGGAATATTGGAAAGTCGAACGGATCCTGGCTTGCTTCGTTTTCAATCCCCTGAGTCTAAACGTAAGTCCACGCGAGCAGCTGAAGAGCATCTGGAGATGTACAACATTCTCAAAGCTTCAAAGTTAGAATGGACCATCGTGTGTCCTACCTACTTATTTGATGGAGAATCTCTCGGTAAGTACCGGGTTGAGCGCGACTATTTGCCTGACGGTGGAACTTCTATATCTGTAATCGATACTGCGGAGTTTGCTTATCAGCAATTAATGTCTGATGAGTATGTACAGTCTCGTGTAGGTATAGCCTACTAGGGCGTCTCCTATATCTCAATTGAGGTATATCTCTTCGTCAAAAAAGTAAGTTTCAATATAGGCATGGAAAATCAAAGAGCCTGCAATTGTTAGCCATCAGGAACAATTGCAGGCTCTATTTGTGTCTGCTGTTGAGCTATTTAAGCCCTTCATATAAAGGGAATTGCGAAGTAATTTCGCGGACACTACCTAATATTTGATTTTTTACATCCGAGTTCTTTGGATTTTTAAAAGCAAGCCCTATCAGCTGAGCAATTTCTTTCATTTCCCTGGCTCCCAGTCCTCTGGACGTCATAGCCGGCGTTCCAAAACGAATACCGCTCGTGATCAACGGGCTTGCAGTATCGTGAGGGATTGCATTTTTATTCGCGGTAATCCCTACTTCATCCAGTAAAGCTTCGGCTTCTTTGCCTGTAAGGCCCATAGTTCGTAAGTCAACCAACACGATGTGATTATCTGTCCCACCCGATACAAGGGTGAGTCCTTCATTCGTTAAAGTTTCTGCCAATACGTTGGCGTTATTCAGAACACCTTCAATATATGTTGTGAACTCGGATTGCAATGCCTCGCCTAATGCCACTGCTTTCCCCGCGATAACGTGCATGAATGGCCCGCCCTGAGTCCCCGGGAATACAGCTTTGTCGATCGCCTTTGCCCAGGACTCCCGACACAAAATGGCTCCCCCTCGTGGTCCTCGTAAGGTCTTGTGTGTGGTAGTTGAAACAAAATGGGCAAGTGGTACGGGGTTAGGATGCAAACCTGCCGCAACAATTCCTGCTATATGCGCCATATCTACAAAGAAAAGAGCTCCCACTTCGGCGGCAATCTGGGCAAATAATTCAAACTCAATGGTCCGCGGGTATGCACTTCCACCTGCAACAATCATGCGTGGACGATGCTTATAAGCAAGTTTACGTACTTCGTCAAAGTCAATGCGGCCCGTCTGTGCATCGACACCATATGAAACAAAATTGTAAAACCTACCTGAAAAATTAACAAGGCTTCCGTGTGTTAGATGACCTCCTTGGGATAAATTCATGCCAAGTATTGTGTCACCAATCTCAACCGAGGCAAAATATACTGCCATGTTGGCCTGAGAACCGGAGTGAGGCTGCACATTCGCATGTTCAGCGCCAAAAAGGGCTTTAAGGCGGCTATTTGCTATCTCTTCGACTGTATCGACATGCTCACATCCGCCATAATATCTTCTGCCCGGATACCCCTCTGCATATTTATTGGTCAACACCGAACCTGTTGCTTCCATCACAGCTTGACTCACAAAATTCTCTGATGCAATCAGTTCTATCGTATCCCGCTGCCTTCCAAGCTCTTGCTGGACAGCCATTCCTATTACTTTATCTTGCTTCTCCAAATGTTTCATGAACATCTTCCTCTCAATATTACGGTTATTTATTCGTTCCAATTTGTTTTTTGGGAAATTTACTATTCATCAGTAGATGTGCCATCATTCCTGCAAACAGTCCCCAAAATGCACCACCCACACCAAGCAAAGTCACATTCGCCGCTGTCGCCAAAAACGTAATCAATGCAGTTTCACGTCCCTTAGGGTCCGTTAATGCATTGGCAAGACTGCCACCGATGGTTCCAAGTAAGGCCAATCCCGCTAGTGTTGCAATAAAGGTAGCAGGAAGAATCAAAAACAGAGCAGCCAATGTTACGCCAAAAATGCCGACAAAAATATAAAAAACACCACAAGCAATACCTGCAATATAACGTTTGGTTGAATCCTCATGTGCATCCTTTCCTGTACAAATCGCTGCTGTAATAGCTGCCACATTAAAAGCATGTGATCCGAATGGGGCTGCAAGAAGCGAACCCAAACCTGTTACAGCCAAAATAGGATTGGCACTTGTCTTGAATCCATCATTACGCAGAACAAGCATTCCGGGCATATACTGCCCTGTCAAGGTAATAATGAACAGCGGTAGCGCAACGCCAAGTAAAGCATTTAACGAAAATGCCGGAACAACAAATACAGGCGATGCGACAGCCAATTGGATCGTACTGAAGTCTGTTTTCCCCATACATATCAAATAAATCAAACCGATTGCCAATATGCCAACAATGGCGTAACGAGAAGTAAACCTTCTTAGCACGATATAGCCTGCAAACAGTACAATCACAAGCAAAGGATCTACCTTCGCCCCTCCAAAGGCCGAAATACCAAACTGTAGTAAAATACCAGCTAACAATCCGGAAGCGATGCCTGGGGGAATAAGTCGAACGAAACGTTCAAACATGCCTGACAAACCTAAAATAATAAATCCGACTGCTGAAATCATGTAAGCGCCAATTGCTTCTGGATAAGGGGTTACCGCTAATGCTGAAACGAGAAACGCCACACCCGGTGTAGACCAGGCTGTAATAATCGGTTCCTTATATCGATAACTGAGCCAAATTCCTGTTACTCCTACCCCAATCGAGATGGACCAAATCCAGGAAGCAGTCATTTCCGGGCTTAAACCAGCCACTTTTGCAGCTTGAAAAACAAGGATAAACGTACCCCCGTAATTAACAATTACGGATATTAAAGCGGCGATCACCGGCGATATCAAATCACGGCCACGTAACGAAGGGGATGCTGTCTTCATATTTAACACTACCTCTCACTTAATCATCGATGCGTGTGTTTTCATTCCAGTAATACTCGTCCGGTAAGTAGCGTTGACCAAATACACTTGTTCCTACACGTATCATTGTAGCTCCTTCTTCAATGGCGACTTGGAAGTCTCCAGACATACCCATCGATAAAATATCCATTTCTACGCGTGGAATAATTTTCTCTTTAATCTGCGTACGGATCTGATTTAACAATCGAAAACAATGTCGTGTTTCTTCGTTTGTCGCATTCAGTTTTCCAATCGTCATTAAACCTTTCACATTCAATGTCTCGAATTGAGACAACTGTTCTACAAGCTCAACGGCTGTTTCTGGAGAGGCACCAAATTTACTTTCTTCGTAGGACGTATTAATTTGCACAAGAATATCTAAGGTCTTATTCTCTTTGAGAAGCTGGTTATGTAACGCTTGACCCAGTTTCAGACGATCTACGGAATGGATGAGAGTAACATATTTAACAACGTCCTTTACTTTATTTGTTTGCAGATGTCCGATAAAATGCCATTCCACCTGCTTGCTTTGTTCCATGAGTGGGAATTTGTCTCGGAGTTCTTGAGCTTTGTTTTCTCCAAACAGGACCTCACCTGCTTGAATAGCTATTTGTAATTTCTCAAGCGGTACCGTTTTGGTCGCGAGCAACAACTTGATGTCCTCGATGTTGCGACCTGAAGCCTGGCAGGCCAATGCCATCTGCTGTCTTACAGTTTGAAGATTTTCTTCTACTATATGTTTCATGTCAGCCACCTTCTTTCTATTCCAAACGGGAATGAATAATTGAGATTAGCTCCTCCTTATGTATTGTGAAGACTGTGTGGAACGTCATGCTAGTATAGCAACGCATGGATTGGATATACATATCCAAAAATGCTCTTTTTGAGCAGTCCAAAACGACAAAGTGGACATTATTCAATTGGGGCACCTCTGTAATATGCTTTTCAATAATCTGATTGATGTGATGCCCACACGCTTCTTCCAAAATGAAAAAAGCCGCTAAATTAGCGGCTTGGTTTAGTTCTATGTTCATGTCCAAGAAGATACATGTTTTATGATGATTTACTCGTTCACATTTTCCTTGGTTACCAGCTTCAATTCAGCAGGAATCGATGACTCCACCTGCTTGCCACTTAATACATCCAGAGCTGCTTGCAGCGCCAGTTGGCCAATCAGTATAGGCTGCTGAGCGACTGTTGCCGTCAATTTCCCATCCTGAATGGATTTGATTGCATCATCATTGCCGTCGAATCCGATGACCGGAATGTCTTTACCTGAGCTTTGAATCGCTTCAATTGCACCAAGTGCCATCTCATCATTATGGGCAAATACTGCCTGCACGTCAGGATTACCCTGAAGCAGATTCTCCATGACATTTAATCCTTTGGACCGATCGAAATCAGCAGATTGTTTGGAAACCACATCGAGTTGCTTGTCAGCCACTTCGTGGAAACCTTTACCCCGTTCTCTTGTTGCGGAAGCGCCAGGTACACCCTCAAGTTCAATGACTTTTGCTCCCTCACCAAGTTGTTCAACAAAGTATTCAGCTGCCATGCGTCCACCTTTAACGTTATCCGATGCCACTAGTGCCGCCACTTCGCCTTTATCTGCGGAGCGATCCAGCGTGATCACAGGAATGCCCACACTATTAGCGGATTGAACCGCTGTGGAGATCGCTGCAGAGTCCGCGGGGTTAATCAGAAGTGCACTAACACCTTGCTGAATGAGATCATCCACATCATTGGTTTGTTTGGCCGAATCGTTCTGCGCATCCACCACGATGACCTGTATTCCCTGTTTTTTGGCTTCAGCCATGACCCCATCCTTCAGTGATACAAAGAATGGATTGTTTAGTGTAGATATCGACAAACCTATTTTCTTCTGTCCGTTACTTTTGTTTGGGTTAGGTTTCGCCCATTCCGGTGGCTCCAGAGAGCACCCGGCCAGAACGATGATCATCAGCATACTTATGAGTGTTACAGTCCACTTTTTCATATTCGCTTCTCTCCTTATGCTGTTTTTTTGCGGTCCAGCAGGACGGCAATGGCAATGACGATACCTTTTACAACCATTTGATAAAATGAGTTTACTTCAAGCAAGTTCAATCCATTATTCAACACGCCGATAATCAGAACACCGATCAGTGTACCAACGATGCGTCCGCGTCCTCCAGCAAGACTTGTACCACCCAATACAACTGCTGCGATTGCATCCAGCTCGTAGGATGTACCTGCCGTTGGTTGCGCTGAATTCAAACGCGATGTCAGAATTGCACCTGCCAGAGCAGCGAGCATACCTGTCAGGGAGTAGATCATAATTTTCACGCGATTAACTTTGATACCCGAGATAATGGAAGCTTTCTCATTACCGCCGATGGCGTACGTTTTACGACCAAAAGCCGTTTTATGCAAAACAATCCACAGAATCATGAAGGTAATCAGCATCGTGATTGCAGGTACCGGAATGCCCAGCAGGTAACCGCGGCCAAACAGTTGGAACAACAGGTTATCCCCGAGCCCTGTAATTGGATTACCATTGGTGTACACCAATGTCAGTCCCCTGAATATGGTCATGGTAGCCAATGTAGCGATAAACGGAGCCATTTTACCTTTGGTAATCATCAGTCCGTTCACCATACCCATGACACCACCGAGTGCTACACCAATAATGATGGACAAGATCGGATCGAGACCAGACAACATCATGTTTGCTACAAAAGCACTGGATAAAGCCAGGATTGAGCCGACCGACAGATCAATTCCACCCGTCAGGATAACAAACGTCATACCAAAGGCAATCAGCGCATTAATCGAGACTTGACGCAATAAATTCAAGATATTGAGCGGTTCCAAGAAACTTGGATTCAACACCGATACGATGAGAATAAGAATGATTAAGCCAAGCAGCGGTCCCAATTTTTGTATCACGTTTGAGAAACGGAATCCGCTTTTAGCCGTTTTGTTTTCCTGCATTGTTGTCATATCACTGTCCCCCTGTGGCCAATGTCATAATGTGTTCTTGTGTTGCTACTTCCCTTGCAACCTCGCCACTGATGTGTCCCTCATGCACAACCGCGATCCGGTCGCTCATGCCAAGCACTTCAGGCAGCTCCGACGATACCATGATGATTGCAACGCCGCGGTCAGTCAGTTCATTCATCAATTCATAGATTTCGCGCTTCGCCCCGACATCCACTCCGCGGGTAGGTTCATCCAGGATAAGTACGCTTGGTCCGATACCAACCCATTTCGCGATAACCACCTTCTGCTGGTTACCCCCGGATAGATTCCTTGCCGCCGTCTCGGAGGATTGCGTTTTGATCTGTAGACGTTTAATCAGTGTATCTACGAAGTCTTGTTCTTTTGAAGTTGAGATGAAACCTTTGCTTGAGAAACTGAACAGATTTGGCAACGCCATATTCTCGCGAATAGAGAAGTCTAATACCAGCCCTTCATCCTTGCGGTCTTCTGTAATAAACCCGATTCCATGTTTCACTGCATCTGCCGGTTTACGAATGTTCGCTTTTTTGCCGCGGATGAAGATTTCACCGCTATCCAACGTATCCAAACCAAAGATGGTTCTCATGATCTCTGTTCGTCCAGAACCCATCAGTCCTGAAAAACCGAGTATTTCCCCCGCTCTCACGGTGAAGTTAATATTCTCGAATAGACCTTTGCTACTTGCATTCCTTACTTCGAGGACAACTTCACCATAAGAAGGATTCCGGACAGGATAACGCTCGGTAAGTTCACGACCTACCATTTTCCGCACCACTTCATCAAAGCTTGTCTGCGGAATAGCTTGTGTGTCTACCGTTCTTCCGTCACGCATGATGGTAATCCGGTCACAGATCGTGAATATCTCCTCCATTCGGTGAGAAATATAGACGATGGATACGCCTTCCTTCTTCAGCGAGCTGATTACACCAAACAGCTTCTGGATCTCACGCTCCGTAAGTGCTGCTGTTGGCTCATCCATAATGATGACCTTGGCATCTGTCATTAGCGCTTTGGCAATCTCGATCATCTGTTGCTGCCCGACAGAGCACTCTCCCGCAGGACGTTCCAGTGGTATGTCTACGGAAAGCTTGGCGAACTGTTCTTTGGCAAGCGCTTTCATTTGTCTTGTATTGAGCAATCCGAACGATGATGTCAGTTCCTTACCAATAAAGAGATTATCCAGCACCGTCATTTCAGGCCATACATTCAGCTCCTGATGTATGAATGTGAGACCCAGTTTCTCGGCTTCCTTCGGACTTGCAAAATAGTTTTCTTCTCCGTCTATGGTAATGGTTCCCTGATCACGCTGATGAAGACCAATCAGAATATTCATCAGTGTGGATTTGCCGGCTCCATTCTCCCCCATCAGGGCATGAACTTCACCATCCTTTAGTTCAAAATCCACTCCGCTCAGCACCTGATTCGTTCCAAACGCTTTATGAATGTCTTGCATCTGAATGTGCATTACGCAACCTCCTTTTAACCGAAATGGACTCCCGATTGTAAAATGCAATTGGCATAGGGTGTGGCTTCACCTGTGCGGATGACCGCTTTCACCTGCCGAGTTAATGCTTTGAATTGTTCATGGCTGACGGAAGCATCAATTGCTTCTACCCCGAATTTCTCTGTGATGAATTGCATAGCTACGGGATTGCCTTCGCAAATCTCTTCAGCCACAATGACTTTCTCAATGATCATATCTTCAGTGATCGCTTCCACCACTTCGCGAAAACTTGGTGTTCCCAGTTTGAGAGCCAGATCGATTTTGACTACCCCGTCCGGTACCGGCAGACCTGCATCCGCAATCGCAATCATGTCCGTATGGCCCAAGTCAGACAAAATCTTGGAAATGTGACTATTCAACATGCCATTTCTTTTCATTACAAGCTCTCCTCTACTTCATCACGCGTCGGCATGCCGCCCTGCGCTCCGAACTTGGTGACGGACAACGATGCAGCCCGATTGGCGAAGCGTATACTCTCTTGCAATGCTTTTCCTTCAGCCAAAGCAACTGCAAATGCGGCGTTGAACGTATCCCCTGCCCCAGTAGTATCGACAGCCTCAACTTTATAAGTTGGGACTAAAATTTCCTCAGTACCATCAAAGTAACGTACACCTTTACTGCCCTCCGTGATGAACAACTTGTTTGGATATTGACGCAACGCCTGTGCAGGACTCATACCCTGAAATAAAATCTCGCATTCATGCTCGTTCGGCGTGATATATGCTGCATTGTCGATCACTTCTTGCGGTAATGTTCTCGCCGGTGCGGGATTAAGCAGCAGCGGTGTTCCGAATTCTGCACATAATGTACTTACATGCACAACCGTTTCCTCCGGAATTTCCTGCTGAATTAGTACGATATCTGCATCGCGGATCACTTCAGCTGCTTCATCGACATATGCAGGAGTGACTTCTCGATTGGCCGCTTCAACCACTACGATACTATTATCACCTTCTGCCAGAATGATATGAGCCGTTCCACTTTCTAAATGTGTAACCGGTTTCACATTTTGCGTATTTACAGCATTTGTTCTAAAGTTCTCTAAAATATCTTTGCCAAAAACATCGTCGCCTACCCGGCCGATCATCGCAACCTCGGCACCCAGTCGTGCAGCAGCAACAGCCTGATTGGCTCCTTTGCCACCAGGAACCGTTTTGAAGCTATCGCCAAGAACGGTTTCCCCCGCTCCCGGCCGTCTTGACGAAGTAACAACCAGATCCATCGAACTGCTTCCTATTACACATATTTTAGCCATCTGATCTCACCTTTCTCGTAGTGCCCCGTTCGATGAAGCTTACGGGCAACTGTATGTTTTTATTCTCTATTGCAGCTTGTTCCACAAGCTGGATAAGTAATCCCGCCGCTTCTCTTCCCATCTCGTATGCTGGCTGATGGATGGTGGACAATGCCGGCGATAACAGTCTGCTCATCGGAATGTCATCGAAACCAATCACTTGTACGTCATCAGGAACCTTTCTTCCGATTCGTGATGCCTCATGCAGTACGGCCATGGCTGCGATGTCGTTGCTGGCAATGACCCCGTCTGTGTCCGCATACTTTCTGAATAATTCTTCAGCCCATACACCTGCCTCGTTAATTGAAAATGAGGTCGTCTGGATTACCTTGTAGTCTAACCCAGCATCACGGATGACTTCAATCGCTCCTTCAAAACGATCTTGAGCGGGTCTGATCTGTGACGGTCCCTGCATAACTGTGATCCGGCGACTGCCGCGTTTGATGATCTCCCTTGCAGCTAGTCTTCCACCTTCCCTGCCATCCGCATACACGGATGGACGATCCAATGATGTTCTATCCAGAAACACAACGGGAATCTTCAGTTTTTCATATATTGAAGAATGAGGATAGTTCGTTGAAGAGATCACACCGACCACGTTGTTCTGGATAAACGTCTGGATGTAATCCTGCTCCTTCCGTTCATCCTCATCACTATTTCCGAATATCAGTCTGTAATCCTGTTCCTGCATCCGGTCCTCTACGCCGCGGGCCAATTGTGGAAAGTAAGGGTTGGCGATATCCGGCAACAACAGGCCAATCAGTTTGGACTTGCGCTTATATAATGAGCGGGCCACTTCATTCGGCGAAAAGTTAAGTGCCTTCACGGCATCTTCCACTTTCTTGCGTGTGTCCGCATGAACATAACCTCTATCGTTAATGACCCTGGATACGGTGGCAACAGATACGCCAGCCAGTTGAGCTACATCTTTAATTGTTGTCATAAGTTGCTCTCCTCTATGTGTAACCGGTTACAGACATTAAATTATCATATTCTTTTCTGTTTGACAAGCGTTTTCAATCTGGAAATTTCTCCAAGTATATATGAATGTGCAGTGGAATCCATCTATATCATAGATTTCACCTGTAAGGGAGGTCGATACTTCATAGACGTAAAGAAGCCACCACTCGATTAAAACTCAGAGCGATGGCACCCAGATCAACATAAAAATCAGCAATCTCCTATGAAATATTGCGCAAAGGCTTCATTTTTTTTTCCTACCGGGAATATCATTAATTTTCATTACAAAACATTGGCGATATGTGATATGGTCAGGGAGGATATTAATAGATTCATACATACATATGTGCATGAAATGTGAGGAGAAGATCGAAAGTGATAGAGAGAAATACCCTTGAGAAACCGAGTAAATTTAGTGATCCCATTTTTGTCATGCTCGTGGCAAGCCTGTGTTGCTTATTATGGGGAAGTGCGTACCCATCCATCAAACTTGGATATATCGCATTTAACATTCTGCCGGAAGATATTGCTTCCAAGTATGTATTTGCAGGATATCGATTTACACTGGCGGGCTTGCTGCTCTTGCTCCTGTCTCGTATCGTTAGAAAACAGAAGCTCCAATTAACCAGACCTCAGTGGACAGGTCTCATCATGTTAGGTATATTGCAAACCGGTTTGCAATATATGTTTTTCTACGTTGGCGTAGCCAATACGACGGGTGTCAAAGGCTCCATTATGAACGCAACGACAACCTTTTTCAGTGTTGTTCTGGCCCATTTCATCTATAAAAACGACAAATTAAGCAGAAATAAAATCGTTGGCTGCTTGCTCGGATTCGTTGGCGTAATCATCGTAAACTTCCATACGGATCTGCTTGCTTTTTCCTTTTCATTCACAGGTGAAGGGTTCGTGATTATAGCAGCACTTGTTTTTTCCGTTACAGCCCTCTATGCAAAACGTCTCACCGCTACGATCGATGTTCTGATCATAACAGGCGTCAGCCTGTTGGTTGGGGGACTGGTACTTACGCTGTTAGGTCTATCACTCGGCGGTCGGGTTACTCATTTCACCTTGGAATCCACCAGTAACTTGATCTACTTGGCCTTACTGTCATCCGTCGCATTTTGTCTATGGAATATGCTTCTCAAGTACAACAAGGTCGGAAGAGTGTCTGTTTATAACTTTCTAATCCCTGTGTTTGGAGCTTTATTATCAGCATTATTCCTGGGGGAAACGATTCTGGAACTGAAGAATCTGGCTGCATTGTTGTTTGTATCGGTCGGCATTTATTTGGTCAATCGTGTACGTTCTGTGCAAAGCTCTAATAACACTCCAATGAAATAGACTACGCGTCCACTTCCATGGATAACAAAAAGCCGCTAATCATGGTATTATCCCCTTTAAGTAGACACTTGAAAAAACCTTCATGTTATCATGAGGGTTTTTTCAAGTGACACTTGGAGGGGATATTTTTATGGCAAAAAAAGGACAAACATTTCAGACGTATACCGAAGAATTTAAATTGAATGCGGTTAGATCCTATGTCGAAGGGTCTTCAAGTTATAAAGTGGTAGCTGAACGCGAAGGAATTCGAAACTGTTCACAACTGAAGGTGTGGGTGAAAAAGTGGAAAAACGGGGAAGCGTTCGATGAGCGAAAAAACAATGTTCCGAATCCAATGAAAGGACGTCCCCGTACTGCCTTTAGCAGTGTAGAAGAAGAACGTGACTACCTTCAAGCACAGGTGGATTATTTAAAAAAGCGGTATCCAAATCTAGTAAAGGAGAAGCGCTGAGCCAACGGGAGAACTACGATATCATAGACGAATTGCGCTGCTCGCATAGCATTACACGCCTATTATCGATTACAGGAATACCCCGTTCCAGTTATTACAAATGGCGAGCAACACAGCCGCAG
>NZ_JBHFJH010000044.1:0-30966 GCF_057334655.1 Paenibacillus sp. AGC31 | reverse complement strand
CAGCATGCTCGCAGCCCGGGCGGCCGCAGGTGCACGCCACGGCCGCGCTGGCCGTAGCTGCGCCTGGCGAGCCCTCGGGCGCTTGCACAGCCGGCAGCAGCCCCGCGAGCTCCTCGGGCGCCGGGCCGCCGCGCAGCAAGGCGTACAGCGTCAGCGGGCGCTTGCGCAGCTGAGCCAGTACAGCCTCGCGCTGGGCTTCGCTCAGTCGCGCCGGCGTTCCTGTGACCGTGAACATGCCTGCGGCTGATCCGGTCTTGCCCTCAGCAGCGGAAGCGGAAACGGAAACTTCCTGATCCGCATCCGCTGCTGTATTTACTTCTGCTGTCCATCCACCGGGGGACATATGCAGCTCGATCTTCCATTTTTCGCTCACAACAATCCCCCTTTCTCAACATCTATATTCCTCTGAATGTTCAAGGTCACAGCCACGTCTCACCCTGAAGAGAAATCAGGCCACGTAGCTCATCATCCGACATCTCTGTCAGCCAGTTCTCACCCGAACCAACGACCTGCTCGGACAGTGCCTTCTTGCTTTCGATCAGCTCATCAATCCGTTCCTCCAGTGTTCCCTGACAGATCAACTTATGCACCTGCACGTTGCGATTCTGTCCAATTCGGAATACACGGTCCGTCGCCTGATTCTCAACCGCAGGATTCCACCACCGATCATAGTGAACGACATGACTCGCCCGTGTCAGATTCAGACCCACACCTCCGGCACGAAGAGATAGAACAAACATGGACGGCCCCTCTCCTTTTTGGAAAGTCTCCACCATATCATCTCTTTGCGCCTTCGACACACCACCATGCAGGAAATAAGGTTCTTCCTCATATCGCTGTTTCAATCTCGATACCAGCAGATCTCCCATAGCAACATACTGCGTGAAGATCAGGGCTGATTCCCCGTTATCACGGATGGCGTCCAGCAGTTCAAGCAAACGTTCCATCTTACCAGATGCCTCAGCCTTGCCGTGGTCTTTCCGATTGCTGTCCGCCAGCACCGGATGATCACAGATCTGCTTGAGCTTGGTCAGGGAGGACAGAACAATTCCCTTCCGGGCAATGCCATTTCTGCCGTCCAGACCACCCATCAGATCATCCACCACACGCTGGTACAATACCGTCTGCTCCGGCGTCAGGGAACAATAGGATTTCAGTTCAAGCTTCTCTGGCAGATCCTTGCGAATATCCGGATCACTTTTCAGCCTGCGCAGCATGAATGGAGATACCAGTCGATGAAGCTCACGCAAGGATGCTGCATTTTCTTCAGATGGTCCCAGTCCCGTATAACGCTGACGGAACGATGAAGCTGTGCCCAGATACCCCGGATTGAGGAACTGGAAAATGGACCAGAGTTCGCTCAGTCGGTTCTCTACAGGTGTGCCCGTCATCGCAATACGATGAAGTGTAGACAGACGCATCACACTTTGCGCTTGCTTGGTACGGTAGTTCTTAATATATTGAGCCTCATCCAGTACAATGGTGGACCAGTGTAACGAAGCCAGATCTGGCCCATCCCTGCCTGCCAGATGATAGGTCGTGAGTACAATGTCATGCGTCTGCGCTTCTGCCTGGAATTCGTTCCCGTGCAGCCGTTGTCCGCCATGATGAATGTACAGCGACAGATCCGGGGCAAACCGCTTCAGCTCACGCTGCCAGTTTCCAAGCAGCGAGGTAGGACACACAATAAGTGCTGGCAGATGAACAGGCTGCTCATTCGCGTGCTGATCCGCCGGGAATGAATCATCCAATCCATTCAACAGCTCATTCTCACGGGCTTCCTCTTCAGCCGCCTGGCGTTCCTCGTGTTTGCGGTCCAGCAGACAGGTAATTACCTGAATCGTCTTCCCAAGTCCCATATCGTCCGCGAGACATACGCCAAAGCCCAGCTCACGCATCGCGGATAACCATTGGTAACCTCGTTCCTGGTAAGGTCTGAGTTCACCATGCAATTCTGCCGGAACCTGACGAGGCTCAATGCTGCGAAGCACCTGTCCATCGAGCAGGAAAGCAAGCATCCCATCAGATTCGGCGCCAAAGACGGAAAGGCCCTTCCATGCGGAATCCTCCCCTTCATCCGCTGCCAGATGCAGCCATTCGGAGAGAGGCATATATTGTTCTTCTTCTTTTTTCATATAACGCAGGACTTGGCGAATCTCTTTTGTATCCACTTCAATCCATTCACCGCGGAACATAACATACGGAACTGTGGATTCAGCCAGTGCTGCCAGTTCCTCTGCCGTGACCGGTTTCCCATCCAGCATAGGCTCCGCCTTGAAAGCAACCAATTGTTCCATGCCAAGTGCCGATGTGGCTCCAGGCAACCGCTCTGTTCCCCGATTCAACATCTGCAGACGCAGTCCCGCACGGCGTTTCCCGGCACGACTCCACCTTGAAGGCATGAGAACGGTTATCCCGGCCTTTTGCAGACGCGGAACGGCATGCGTAAGAAATTCAAAGAAACCCTGCTGCTCCAGCTTGATTCCCTCTGGACGAGGTGTGAGCAGCGCTGTCTCCAGTTCAGGTGCCAGTTCTGCTGCATGCCCGAGTGCCATCAACAACTGTTCTGCCGCCGAGGTATATAACACTTTCCCCCGGTCGAGATCACGCTCCGGATGTGCCCAGATGGTACGTACAGGCAACCTCAGGCTCGTTTCCTGCTCACTGTCCACCCAAAAGCTGATTCCCCAGATCGTTTCATGCTCACCCAGCGGCGGCTCCAGCCGGAGCACCAGCTTCAATTGGCCCTCGGCAGGCGCCATTTCTTCTGCTCCTACGACCGGCATCGTGGTTCCACCGGCATCCTGTAACGTATGAATAAAGGCTGTCATATCATCCGTAGGTCCTTGCACCGTTACAGGTCGGAACATCGAGATCAGACTGTTCCACCAGAGCTCACCTACTGGCGAAGATCCACGTCGATATGGCGTGCGGTAACGGGATAGCTCACTGTCCATCCCCTCCAGCTCACTCGTGACCACAGCATGAATCATGCCACTCATGAATGAAAATAATACCGCCGCACCTGCTTCCTCACGTGTTTCCGGTTCCAATGAAGCATAGGCCCCGGGAGCAGCCAATCCAATAGGAGGCATCGCTTCAGCAAGATCGCGGAAGCGTTCAATGTCCTCCTCTGACTGCAAACGTGGCCGCCATACTCCTGTCAATGTCTCTTGCCCGGTCCGTCGACGTGCGCCCGTCTTTGCTGCGAATTCAGCCGATGGAGCAATTGCCCCTCGCAACAGCAGCTCCTGTGTGAACTGCGCCGCTTTGATCCAGTAACGCATCTCTTCTCCCACCTGAATTCCGGCTGCATTGAACAAACGGTCATCCCATTGCAGCAGCAACCTGAAAGCATCCTTGGGCAGGACTGCCAAGCCCTCCAATGTGCGTCCCAGCAGTTGACGCCGCTTCGTGTTCTTGGCTTCAGCCGTGTTCCTCAGCGGATTCGGCCAGCGCAGCTCTGCAAGACGCAGAGCTGCAGGCTGAAACAGACGACCCCCGTCGCCAAAATTCAACCTTCTTACCACGTGGCTCCATGCATCCACACGCGGTTCCGATGTTTCACCGGAAAAACAAAAAAATACGTCACCAAGCCATACTCCATACAGCGATTGCATCATTAAAGTCTCCCGTCATCCCTTCGCATTGTTACTCTCCATCATATACGAAAATGACCGGATTTAAAAACCTTTACCCATAAAAAGTGGTTATTTCAATGGTTAGCAGCACAAAAAAATGTCCCTTCTCCCGAAAAGCGGATGAGGAACATTTGGGTCAACAGAAGGATAATACTGAATATTGAAAGAATTACGGATCGTTATACTACTATGATCTGATCAAACTGCCCAGTAACACATCCAGGTTCAAAATGCCTGCACGATGATCTTCACAGAACCCGATTTTGTCAAAAACGCCAAGCATGAAACGGCGGTGTTCCTCAGCTGGTTCTTCAAAACGATCGTAACTTACGACAGAATCAACCATATCTACGATCAGCGGTACAAATCCACCTTTGTAAGGCACCACAATAATACGTGTAGAAGAAGTATCCTCCTGGTCCGGCATGCCTAACAATACACGAAGACTCACAACCGAAACGACCTTACCATACAACGAAGCAAAACCTCTGATCTCCGGGCTTCCAAATGGAACTGTTGTCACCTGCACCATTCTGATGATCTCATGAACTTCATCGATTCGTAGTGCAAAGATCTGGTCTCCTACCGAAAAATTAATATATTGCATTCCCTCGTCCATAGTTATCCCCATACCCTCTCATTCCTTATAATCAGACTACTTTCGTCCCATTAGATGTTACTTTGGTGTATCGGTTATTTTTGATCAAATGTTTAGGCTTCAGATCAATTTTGCCAACTTCAGCAGACGTTGCATTACAGTTGCTGTCTCCGCTCTGCTCATTTGCCCTGTTGTAGAGGGTGGTGGAAGTCAGTCGTTTAAATATTGAGCGTAAGTAACCTGACATTGGATTGAAAAATTATATTCAAAAAAAGACCAAAGATCAGCTTAATACCGATTTTTGGTCTTTTTTATCCCCATATATTTATGGATCTGTTTCTATGTTTTCAAATACTTGGAACAAAAAAGCGATATTCCTGTGGATAACTTGTTTTATTACTCCAAAACGGCTGTTTTATCACATGAAAACACGAGTTATACCTGATTTGTGGATAAGTTGTGCACATATTGCACACATGCTGTGGATATCTTTGGCGTTTCATGTGGATATTCATTAATTTAATGTGGACATGTTGTGTATTTGTTTGTAAATCTGACGTAAAATCTGAATTTCCGCTTCAGTTATCCATTACTGTGGACACGTTGTGGACACGCCCAATTTCCTTCGCTGTAGTTATTCGACCAATTCACCCTGACGCATGATCAGCTTGTCATCGATGTACACGTCCGGCTTTTGTACAACTGCATCAATATGAACACCCGCGGCAATCGTTCCACCAAATGTGTTATTGCTGCCAAAGGCCACATGAATTGTGCCGTATACCTTCTCATCTTCCAGCACCACACCCGTGATTCGAGCCTTGTTATTGGTACCGATCCCAAATTCGCCGAGAAAACGACCATCGCCCTCACCAAGCGTTTCGAGTAATTGAGCCCCATCTGGTCCTTCAGCTGACACCAACCGTCCTTCACTAACGGTTAATAACATCGGTTCACGGAGTGCCCCAATTCCAGCAACGGAACCATCTACAACAATACTGCCCTCGCCCTTGCCCTCAATGGGAGCAATATAGGCTTCTCCTGACGGCAAGTTGCCCGATTCACCGGGGTTCAAATACATACCTGTGCTTGGTACACCGTTACGATCTTCAATGGAAAAGGAAAGACTATGGCCCTGCTTCTCTATTCGCACATGGCGACCTGCGGTTAATAGAGCCGTTACCTTCTCGGTCAACGCCTTTACTTGCGAATATTCAGCTGTAATGGCTCCGTTCACAAACATATCCTCTGTCATGCCGGGCATTGTTGCCACTCGGGTTCCTGAAGCAGCGGCTTTTTTGCGCGCCTGGGTATGTGTTAATGAATATTTCGTTACACACACGGCTACATCTGCTCGAATCATGGCCTCTGCAATTGGCGCAGGTGGCTCTTCGCCGGATCTGCTGCGTTCCTCCATGATTAACAGGACTGATTCTGCTCCAAGTGCTTTGCCTGCCTCATAGATGGATTCAGCCAGATCCCGTTTCATATCGTCTGCGACAACTACCAGATTCTCTCCGCTGCGCAGTCCGAGACATTCGGTTAGCACATTTTTACTGATTTCCACACGTTGCTTGCTCATACATTCATCTCTCCTGTCTTTGGTTCAACTCTCACAAGTCGACTTGACCCTTTCGACAATTGGCACGGGATTCCTGCATGTCCAAACCTGAACTCACCTCAAGGTATCGGCCCATTCGGCGAGGATTCCAGCTGTTTCCTTATACTGAAACGTCGGAAAGTAATGCCCATAGGATACATCTATCCGTTTGACCTGTGAGTTCATATCCTGGGGAAAGTGATATTCCCGATCTTGATTGGCCCATACAACTAATACATTCTTGGCATAATGCTGACTTTCCATTTCCGCCCACAACGTTGATCTGGCGCCTTTCCTCTGACCCGAGTGAATCCAGCGCAACAAGTCTGCATGTGCTCCTGCAATACGAGGGGACTGGAGACTGGAGCGTATTCTCTTGCCCATGGTATTTGCCATAACACCGTTGTCGCCTACGCCACTAAATGAACTGAACATGTGATTCCAACTTTTCTCCGATCTGCCACGCAGCAGGGAGCGCATTACCCCTCTTGGCAAACGGGAAATCCATCTCAGCACATTGGGATTCGAATTGTTAGCTACGGGCTGAAGCAACCCCAGCCGAATGTCTGTCCGCCCGCTACGCATCTGTGCCGCAGCTGCAATAGCAGCACCGATCGAATGACCAACCAGCTTCAGTGGACCTTCAAACTCACCAAGAGCCGTAAGCAGTGCATTCACCTGACCTTCAAACGCTTCATCTCCCTGATGCACCGGGGACCGTCCGAATCCAGCGAGATCGATTAACCATACCGGGTTCCCGGTCCTTTCCCTAAGCTGTTTTCCTAACGGTAACATCTCATCCGCAGATTGAAGCAAACCGTGCACAATAATCCAAGGCTCTCCCTCGCCCTCCCATCCAAGCATAGCCATATTTCCACTTCGCGACCGAATATAATCTGTCGGAGAACCCTCAGGTAACGGCGTATACCGAAAACGATAGTCCAGATCGGCTGTAACCAGCGGAAGCTGTTCCCGGATATCCGGCCAGGATTGCCCCATACGTGTGAACAGAGCCTCCGTCTCTTCAACCGGGAATGACCTGTTGGTAATAAAAGCAACCGACTCCGCTGGAACACCACTGATGCGTGAACCACCTGATCTCATGATCCATTGAATCCATGGTAGTGGCACAGCCCCTTTTGGCTTGGGTACGTCCAGTTGCCGCGCCAGAAGTTGCAGCAGTTCCTTCATATTGGGACTGTCTTCCTTCCGCACCAATAGTGGATAGGTACCTCCAACTGGAGCTGTTTCCCTGGATAGAAAAACAAGCGTCTGTGCAACAATGTCATTCTCCACAAGCGGTAACCAATAGGATGAACCTCCTGGCACTACTGGCATAAGTCCTTTCTGAATCGCCTGAATGAGCAGCCCAATCCCACCCGTTTGCTCGGTTTCACCTGTGGGACGTGGTCCAACCACTGTACTCGGATTTACAACGGATAAGGGATAGTGATGCTGTTCTGCATGCTCACGAATATGCAGATCCGCATGGAACTTCATCTCTTCATATGCACTTTCATTGTTATCCACATGCTCAACCTGTAGATAATTCCCCTGTTCATTCCGCTCTCCATAAGGACTCATATAACCAACAACGTGGATAAAGTGTCTCAATCCATGAGTACGGTGGATTTCCTGTGCTAGCTGTGCCAGTTCTCTGGCCCCGTTCATGAATATCTGCTCGGCTACTTTTCGTTCCAAAGTGACGTCCATCGTTCCGCCCGCATGAATGATCACATTCGTTTCAAGAGCACGCTCCCGATCCGCTGCGGTAAGGCCAAGACCCGATATGGACAAATCACCTGTAATAAAGGTGATTCGGTCGAAATCCTTCACTCCATAAGCCTTCAGCACCGTTCTGGCTCGCTGTTCCGAACGAACCAGCAAGAGCAGTTGTGCGTCTCCCTGCGTGAGTTGTTTGACCGTTTCTTTGCCGATAAAACCTGTACTTCCTGTCATAAAAATGGTCATGTCTGCCATATCAGACTTGCTTATTACCTGATTTATTTTTGTTGAATTTGCTGCTGTATTTTCTTCATTGGAAACATGGATAGTATGTACATTCATTTTGTTGCGGCTCCTTTTAGTACTACATAGTACTAGTTATATTCAAAAAAAGAGCTTCGATTAACGAAGCATCTGACAAAACGTACGCGCCGATTGTTCTATAATCCCAACATCACGGGCAGTTCCCGCTAGGATTAGCGAACCTTCCAGTGCTGCAATAAACAACAACGCAGCTGGCCCCGGTTCGATTTCTTTGCGGAATTCACCGCGATCCAAACCTTGCTGAAACAACTTCTCCACCATAGGTCTAAGCTCACGAAAGAATCTGGATATGCTCTCTTTCACTTGGGGTGCACTATCCGGTGTCTGCATATATAACGTAACAAAAGGACAGCTCCCTTCGTAATTTCGGCCCTCAATACCTGCCGACAGTAATGCCATGAATGAGTAGATACGCTCCTCCACTCCTCGCTCACGCTGACTGAGCAGCAGATACAGCTCCGACTCATACTGGGCAATCCAGTATTGTACCACGGCCTGAAGCAGTTCCTCCTTGTTTTTAAAATGATAATAAATATTTGACTTGGATACCCCACTCACTCGCACGACTTCATCCATGCTAACGTAGCTGTACCCCTGACGCAGAAATAATTGTGCCGCCACTTCAACTGCCTTGGTCCGGTTCACCGGATTGGAACTTTTGGATTTGGCGGGTCCCGTGTTCATTTTTGGATTTGTCATATTTAGAACTATACAGTACTAGTCAGTTGAAAACAAGTATTTCTGTTAACAAAAGAGGACCTCCCACTCCAACTACTCCATACTTGTACACATTTAGAGTGTTATACACACAGGATATCCACATATAGTATTAACTCTGTGTTAAATACGTCATGAGATCGTTAAACTGCTTTTGGGTTATCCACATTTCAGGGATATTACCATCTATCATTTTTCCAGTAAGCACTTTTTAGCTCCTCGGAAAAACAAAAACAGGCCAACCAGAATAAAATTTTTGGTTGGCCTGTTTAAATTAACTTATATATCAGATAGACTAACTTTTCTATCCAAAAATTTTGAACAGTTTTCGGTAACCTGTGGATACCGTCCATGATCCAGATTATTTTTTCAGACTATCCCAGTTCTGTTGCAACGCATCGAGCAATCCGGCTTTATCCGATTTGCCTGCAACGTAAGCCTGAATTGTGCTGCCGTACTCTTGTGGAACCCCTTCAGGGAAACGGTTGAAGTTCCAGCTGAGTGTTTTATTTTCCTGGCTATACTTCATGATCTCTGTGGCGAGGTCACCCAGATCCTCTTCGGATGCCGTGATGGAACTGAACGCCGGGATGAATTTGAATTCTTTCGTCATGTATTGTTTCCCGATATCCGAAGTTACGAGCCACTCCAAAAACTCTTTTGCTTCCGGTTTCACTTGAGAGTTCTTGTTCACAACCCAATAGTTCGGCACGCCGACAAACAATTTGTCATTAGGTTCATTGTTAATTGGCATTGGGAGGATACCCAGATTCAGATCCGGATCGATTCCATCGATCTGTACTTGAGTCCAGTTCCCTTGTTGCATCATCGCCGCTTCTCCACTCGCAAACAACGTAACTTGCGTATTGTAGTCGGTTGTCAGTGGGTTTTTGTTGCTATATTTCAACGTTAAGTCGAGCAAGTTGATCCAGTCGGCGAACACTTGGTTGCCAGGAATTTTCTCCGTACTTTCATTGAGTCCTTGGATGAATTTCACCGGATCTGCCTGATTTGCAAATGCGACGTTTACGTTATGATTGCCCAGCACCCACCACTCCTGATATCCGTTCGAGAAAGGCGTAATGCCTGCGGCCTGAAGTTTCTGTGCAGCTTGATCCAATTGTTCCAGTGTCGTTGGAATTTCGGTAATACCTGCTTTTTGGAAGAGGTCTTTGTTATAAATGAAACCATAACCCTCCAGCGCGAGCGGCTGTCCGTAGAGCTTGCCGTCTTTGGTCATTGGCTCTTTGGCTACTTCGAGTGCATCCTTCGCCCATGCTTCTCCAGACAGATCTTCCAGATATTCAAGCCATGTATCCAGCTCACGATAACCACCTACGTTGAAAATGTCCGGTTGTTCGCCAGCGGCAAACTTGGCTTTTAATGCAGCACCGTAGTCACTGCCACCACCTACAGTTTGAATGTCCAGTTTGACGCCTGGATGGGAGGATTCATATTCAGCTTTGAGACGATTGAGCGCTTCCGCAATTTCGACTTTAAATTGGAATATTTTAATGGTTTTATCTCCAGCAGCAGCCTCTCCACCACCTTGAGCATCCGTGTTGACCGGACTGCCACTCTTGTCTCCATTGCCACAACCCGCGAGCATTACCGAAAAAGCAATCAGCATAAGCAACGTCAACTTGGTCATTCTTTTCATACATACACTCTCCCTATAGTAGTTTCAGTATAACAGTTCCACTAATGAATATTTACACTGGCACTCCGATGACAGAATAACCTTCCCTTGAAGCGTGTTTTCATCCTAACGAACCGAGCGCACGTTATTCGCTCCTATTTGCACAGGCTCCCATTCTAACGAATCACAGCGATGTTATTTCGTCGATTTGATCGAATTTTAAAGCTATGACGCCGTTTTGTACCCGAATAACGTTGCTGAGATTCGTTACAATTTGTATTCCTTGATTATCCACCTATTAAGATGCGGTGGATTCGTTAGCGCTTTGAAAAAGGAGCTTACCATCACTTCACTCTGCAGAAGAAGTTCCTGGCTCTACAAGCGTCTTTCTTGGTCATTTCTCTTTATCAGTCTTTTCTCTTTATTGCTCTTTTCCCCAGGAGTCATGCCCAAGCTATGCGGGCATGACTCCCTTTGCACACCTCCATGCGAGGTGGGAGCAGAGGGATCAGGATGCGATGGAGGAACGGAGCGTTCGCCTTTGATACTCGGTGGCTTCCTTGCCCCAATCCATTCAGGCCACCGAGGAGCAACAGCGACCGAAAGCGCAACTTGATCCCGGAGCGACCTGCACTCGCACTCACCCTTTAACTGATCCAGCGGTAATCCCCTGAATGATATACTTCTGCATCAGCAGGAAGAAGATAATGATCGGCATGATACCGAGCACAAGTGCTGGCAAAGCCAGATCCCATTGCTTCGTATACTGACCGAAGAGTGCAAAGGTCGCAATCGGGATCGTACGCAGGTTGGAGCTTTGCAGGATCAGCGATGGGAGCAGATAATCATTCCAGATCCAGAGTGTGTTCAGAATGATGACGGTTACATACATCGGTTTCATGAGTGGAAATACGATCCGGAAGAACACTCCGTAGACCGAGCTTCCATCCACCCGTGCTGCTTCTTCAATCTCCAGTGGGACGGATTTTACGAATCCGTGGAACAGGAAGACAGACATCGGTGCCCCGAAACCAAGATAACAGATAATGAGGCCGCCAAGGCTGTCGATCAATCCCAGATTACTGGTTACAGTAACAAGTGGAATCATGATAGACTGGAACGGAATCACCATCGCGGCAATGAACATGCCAAACAAAATACGATTGAACCGGGTATCGCTGCGGACCATTCGGTACGCGGCCATGGAACTGATCAGCACAAGCAACAGATTGCTGACTACCGTAACGATAAGCGAGTTCATCAGTGCCGACGGGAAGTTAATTTTCTCCCAGGCGTTCGCATAATTGCCCCACTGGAACACTTCCGGCCATGCAGCCGAATTGGTGAGCAGATCACCGAAGGTTTTGACTGAATTCACAAACAGGAAGTAAAACGGAACCAGGAATAAAAGTCCAATGAGTACCATGACAATCTCGGTTACAATGGTACTGAAGCGGTAATTTTTCGTCGTCTCCATTAGGCTTCTACCTCCTTGCTCTTCGTCAGACGTACCTGAATCATGGTGATGATGGCAACGATTACGAAGAACACGAGCGCTTTGGCGGTTCCGATGCCATATCTGTTATTCACAAAGGCTTCATTGTAAATATTAAGTGCAACCGATTCTGTTGATCCGAACGGTCCACCTTTGGTTAGCGACAGATTGAGATCGAACATTTTGAACGACCAAGAGATCGCCAGGAACAGACAGATCGTTACACCCGGCATAATGAGCGGAAGAATGATGCTCCGCAGTACCTGCCAGCGACTTGCGCCATCAATCTCGGCGGCTTCCAGCAGATCAGGGGATACATTTGTCAGAGATGAGATGTAGATGACCATCAGATATCCTGCGGTCTGCCATACAAATACAATCACGATTCCCCAGAAGGCGGTTGGTTCGTCTCCCAGCCAAGGAAGGTTGAAGAAGGACCAGCCGGTTACATCGCCTACTGCTGAAAACCCTTTCACAAATATGAACTGCCAGATAAAGCCGAGCAACAACCCACCGATCACGTTAGGCATAAAAAAGATCGTACGCAGAATGTTTCTCGTCTTGAGCGGTTTGGTCAGGAAATACGCCAGGAAAAAGCCAATCACATTGGTCAGTACTACACCAACCACGGTGAAGCGCACCGTAAACCAAAACGCCGTTTGGAACTTGGGATCATTCGCAAAAACATGCACGAAGTTGTCAAACCCTACCCAATTAATGTTCTCGGATACCCCGTTCCAATCCGTGAAGGAATACACCATGCCAAGCAGGAAAGGGACCACGATGATGAGAATAAAAAACACGATGGAGGGACCCACGAACACAAGCTGCTGTAACAGCTGTGAAGATTTGCGATGCTTCATATCGTTCTCCCCTTCTATAGATGGATGAAATTGGTCTCTTTTTCTATTAAACCCCATTATCGCCGAGGGAAACACCGACCCTTGTGAACAGTTGGGGGTAAAATATTGTCCTCTCTTAACCTGCAACCAGAAGGGGTGTTCCGATGTCCAAATACTACAGTATACGCACCAAATTAATTGCCTTTATGCTCATTGCTACCACCCTTCCGCTGCTCGCATCGATCAGCATGACGTTTATCCAGACCAAGACAGCCCTGCGTGAACAAGCTGTTGAAGAGAACAAACGTCTGATCTACCAAGCGTCCACCAATCTCAATAACTATGTGGATAACGTGGCCCGAGCGTCGCTCGCTGTGTATAACGACCCAAACTTTCTGCGTAACTTGGCAAAGATTCCTGGTGATTATCGTGCGGTTGCCGAGGTGTACACCACTTTGCAGACGATCCGCGCGGCTGTGCCGGATGTATTCCAGCTGTATTTGCACTCTTTTGCCGCCAATCAATCCACCTTAATTACCAATCCCTTTCCGAAGCGGGAGGAACGCAAACAGGCCTATTCCGGCTCGCTTCATGGAAAAACAAGTGGTGACAGCCCGGATATCTGGGTGGAATCGGCACATATGAGTCACACGTACGGATTCAAGGCTGCTTCCCCCGATGATCCTGAAAGAACGGTCATTACCCTCCATCGGGTGATCAAGGATATTCCGTCCACCGAGCGTCTGGGTGCACTCGCCATTGATCTGAATATGAATACCATTGCAGCAATCTGTGGCAGGCTGTATGATCCGGCTAAGGAACAGATTTATGTGGTGGATGGTCAGAATCAGATCATTTACCAGGGGCGTTCCGAGGTCAATCATACGGATGCACTACGAGAGGAAACGGCTAGTGAACTGAATATCGCGCGATCTGGCGCAGGTACAGCCCAGAATGTCGCAGGACATTTTGAACAGGATCGTTCCATGTATGTATACCAGCAACTTGGCAGCACGTACGCTGACTGGACCATCGTCAAACAGATTCCGAATGAGACGTTATATGCCAGAGCCACCACACTTACGTGGAATAACGCGATGATTGCCATTGCAGCACTTGTATTGGTCATTGTTGCAACCTTATTCATCTCCATCCGAATCACCGGTCCGCTCAAGCAACTTATGCGATATATGAACCAGATTCAAGCCGGGCGTCTGCATGTGGATATCCATCTATCCAGCCGAGATGAATTCGGGGTGCTCGCTCGTCATTTCCGAGATATGATGGATACGGTAAATAATCTTATTTTGCGGGAATATCGACTCGAAATCGCCAATAAAACAAATCAGCTTAAAGCGTTGCAAGCGCAGATTCATCCGCATTTTCTATATAACACACTGCAATCCATAGGTACACTTGCCCTTCAACAGCAAGGACAACGGGCGTATACACTACTCTCTAGCCTGTCCAAAATGCTGCGCTACAGCATGCGGGATCAGACCTGCGTGACCTTACGCGAAGAGGCGGAGCATGCCCGATTATATCTGGAACTGCAGCAGGAGCGGTTTGGAGACCGCCTTGAGGTGGATTTGGATTTTGCCGAAGATACCCTGTCTGTCGAAATGCCAAGAATGACGTTACAACCTTTAATTGAGAACTATTTCAAACATGGAGCAGATATTCAGCCTGGCAAAGGTCACATATCCCTATCCAGCCGCCGGATCAATGATCATTGGATTGAAATAGAACTGAATAATAACGGCCCCTCCATACCTGAAGATAAATTACTGGAGATCCGCGGATGGCTACATCAAAGTCATACAACAACCGGGTTATCCACACAAGAATCCGACAAGTCTGAATCCATCGGTCTACGAAATGTAATACGCCGACTTCAATTGAACTCACATCCCGGTCACTCAGCCAGGCTTGAGATCAACAATCAGGAACCCAATGGTGTGAAGATCACGGTTAAACTATACGCGGGAGAGTGAACAACATGAAGGCACTGCTTGTAGATGATGAAAAACATGTCCGCGATGCCATAAGGTTGCTTGGTCATTGGAAAGACTTTGGCATTGACACATTACTTGAAGCAGCAGACGGGGATGAAGCCATCGCCGCCATCACGGCACATCAACCTCAAATCATACTCAGTGACATGCGTATGCCGGGCAAGGACGGTATGGCATTACTTGAATGGATATCGGCTCATACCCCGCATAGCAAGGTGCTGGTTATCAGCGGATATGATGATTTTGAACTCGTGAGGCATGCCATCAGACATGGTGGCATGGACTACCTCCTGAAACCTGTGGAAGCAGATGAGCTGAATGCATCTCTATTAAAGGCCGTTACAGCTTGGGAAGAGGAAGACGCCATTCGGATACAATCCACCAGGCAATCCATTGTTGTTAATCGAATGCGCCCCCACTACCAGGATCGTCTGCTCACCGAACTTGCCGTCGGAAGAGGCAGCAGCCCTTCACACATGCAGCGATTGCAGGATGAGTTAAATCTCCCCTGTCTAATCCCTGTCTGTAGTGTCGCTGTCACCAGCCTGTCCCACCTGGATGCAGATTGTCTGGCAAAATACCGCAGTCAACCGGACCTGCTTGTGTTCTCCGTGCTCAATATCGGTGCCGAGATGTTATCCACACCAGACGAAGGCGTAATGTTTCGTCAGTTGGATCAACCGGACGAGATTGTTCTGCTGCATTGGGGTCCATCCACTTCATTGGAACATATTCTGGAGAAGGTCAATCATGGTTTGGAGCAGACGATTCAGCGCCGGCTTCATTTTGGCATCTCCAGCTGTGAGTCCTACCCTGGCGGAATATCAGCAGCCTATCTGGAAGCAAGTTCAAGGCTGTGGAGACGTAATGCTGTGCAAATTAAACAGCGAATCCATGCCTCAGTGGAATCATCAAATGGGAATAAAATCAGACGTTTAACCGCCCATGAAGAACCCCTGCGTATGGCAGCCATGAGTTGCCGAGCTTCCAGTGTATCTGCTGCGGTCGCCGAGTGGCTTGACCCGATTACTGATCTTGAGGTTGTCAGTGCTGAGCAGATCCAGCAATGGATCGATGAGCTGGAATGGATGCTGAGCCGCTGGCTTGATGATACGGCAGGTTCGTCATTCCATGAGGAAGAAGTGACGGAGGAACAGTCTATTCCCTTTGCCGAGTTACCTTTGGACGCTGAAGGACTGTTATCCTTCCCCCTGCTTCGTTCATTGTTGGAACAACGACTGCTTGCGGCCGGTAAGGCGCTCACCGCTCATCACCACGCCAATCCTGATCCCATGAGTGAGATTGCACGTTATATGGACGCCCATTATCAGGAGGACCTGTCCTTGCAGCAGATTGCCGCGCGTTTCTATCTGAGCCGGGAGTATATCTCACGCAAATTCAAACAGCAATTTGGTCTGAACTGGTCGGAATATCTGGGCAAACTGCGTATCAACAACGCCAAGCTGTTACTACAAAATCCTTCCCTGCGTGTCGCCAAAATCTCGGAGATGGTTGGATTCCAAGATGAAAAGTATTTCAGCAAAGTGTTCAAAAAGATGGAAGGCATCACGCCAGCAGAATATCGTAAAACATTATTGGAGGCTGGAAAGTAACGAGTATTTGATCCGAATTAAAAAGAGTACTCCCGGCATAACCCATCGGAAGTACTCTTTTTAATTTTACTTTTACAGAAAATAGCCTATATCATGACGATTTGTTGACTCTTCCTTTTCTAAGATAGGATACGATCCGAGAGATTGTACCTATTAAAATTACAACCATAAATCCATAAGCCATATTATTTCCTGTCTTATGAGCTACTACGGGGAAATAGATGAGGCTGAACAGTAGTAGGACAATATCTAGGTAGAACATAATCTTCCGATAAATAGGGATTCTCACCCCCCCTTTTATTTACCATAAATGGTTTTATTAATTATATTTGATCATAACATAGATACAACCTAGTAAGTTCACCGATCCCGCAAAATCACCGCAGGTACAAGTCGAATGTAGATTAGCTCCCCTACAAGCTCCACGATCGTCTGTGTAACGATGACTGCCGCAGCTATTGTAGCCCATTCTGGTGGGAGTGCCAGCGCTAGCGGCAGAACAACCAACGAATTCCGTGTGGCTGAACTGAAAATTAATGCACGCCCTGCGCCTGTATTCAATCGAAAACAATTAGCAATGATCCAAGATATCCAAGGCATAATGATCAGAAAAGCAACGTAGATCGGGATCACGTTCACGATAATCGCCATATCATTGTAGACTTTGCCAATCTGGGAAGCGACAACCACGATCAGCGCAAGTGCCATCATCGGAACCGGGAGCCATGCCGTCGCATTTATGACCCGCTCCCCGCTCGCTTTACCTCTTGAGAGAACTTGTGTAACGACAGTAAGCAGCAGTGGAATAACGATCAGAAACAAAAAAGCCTCCACAAACGGCCCTACCTGCATGATCTGCGCCACCTCGGTACCCATCAATAGCCATAAATAAAACGGCAACAGTATCATTTGTATAACAAATAAAAGAGGTGTTGCGGCCAGCATCAGTTTCTCATTGCCCCTGCCGAGTTGTGTAAACACGATGACGTAATCAATACAGGGTGTTAACAGTACCAGATAGACTCCGATCAGAACGCCTGGTGATTGCGGAAATACCAGTGTGAGCAACCATACAACTACAGGTACTGCAATAAAATTAGCCACCAGTAGCGCCCCCATAAATCGAAGATTCGACCAGGACTCTTTTAACTGTAAAAAGGGAATCTGTACAAACATGCTGTATAACAGAACGGCAAGAACCGGGGACACAGTGTAGTGTAAAACATCCCCCCATATCGGATTACTCAGCCCTATCGCTGCTCCTAAAAACAATGCAACTACATAGAACCAGGTTTGCTGTCGCTCCATCGTTTCTCTTGTGAGCATTCTCTTCCTCCTCTTCTGGTGGGACATCGTGGGCATGGACATATTTCTGCTTCGTTTCGCGTACATTGGGACAGAGTACCGTTCCAACGTAGTGGCAGAGCACAAGGATTTGAAAGATCCAACTTGTGAATTTTTTGCGGCTGTTATTAGAATGTGCAAGAACTGGGTATATTCATTGTAGACTGACCCGTGGTTCATTCATTCGTTAAACCAAGGAGGAAACACAATGTCACGTAACAATCCGTACAAGTGGTTAAACGCCATTGGTTTTATCGCTGTAATTATCGTGAACTACCTCTCCAACGCTCTGCCGATCGGGGGCAAGACCAATAAAGAAGTATCGGATATGTATCCTGTGCTGCTCACACCTTCTGGCTATGCATTCGCTATATGGGGTCTGATCTACTTGCTGTTGGCAGGGTTTGTGATCTATCAGTTCGTGCCCGCTTCCTGGAAAAGGGACTCGATTACCCGTCTCGGGTACTGGTTCCTGGCAAGTTGTGCCTTCAACGTAGCATGGATTTTTGCTTTTCAAAACTTGCAAACTGGTCTCGCCTTACTGATCATTGTACTGCTTCTATTGTCCTTGATCGTGCTGTATGTAAAAACACGTACTATCACCGTGCCAACCACTGCTGAGATCTGGCTTGTGAAGCTGCCATTCAGCATCTATCTTGGATGGGTTAGCGTGGCAACAATTGTCAATGCAGCTGTTCTGTTATATAAAATTGGCTGGGATGGTTTTGGTCTCAGCGAACCGACCTGGACGATCATCATGCTGCTTGTGGGTATGGTGCTAGCTGTACTCGTTAGCTTCCGTTATCGCGATAGCATATACCCACTTGTATTCACATGGGCGTATATCGCCATTGCACTTAAACAAAAGGATGTCACTTCCGTATATTATACGGCAATCATCATTGCGATCGTACTAGCGATCTATGCGGTATGGTTGTTCTTCGCCCGTAATCAGGATCGTGATTGAGCGACTTCCATCATATATAACGCTTAAATGTAACGTAAAAACGTAACGCAAACAGCCGATTCTGGTCTTCGACCTGAAATCGGCTGTTTATGTATACCGTAGTGAATGAAAGTTGTCCTATTTCAGGGCAATAACCTCAATCTCCACCAGTGCATCTTTTGGCAAACGAGCAACTTCCACTGCACTGCGTGCAGGATACGGCTCTTCAAAGAACGTGCTATAGACTTCATTCACAGGAACAAAATCGTTCATATCCTTCAGGAACACCGTCGTTTTCACGATTTTATCCATACTTGTGCCTGCTGCTTCAAGAATAGCCTTCACATTGCTCAAGGACAGACGTGTCTGCTCCTGTACATCTGCACCGAATTCTCCCGTTTGAGGATTCAGGCCAAGTTGCCCGGAAGTGTAGATGAAATCGCCTGCATCAACGGCTTGACTGTATGGACCAATGGCGCCTGGCGCCTGATCGGTAGAGATTGGTTTTTTCATGGGACGAGTTCTCCTTTGTGTTCGTTATCCTGCTGCCGCATGGAGTCAGGGTTCGAACTCATTTTTGTTGCCTATTATACCACGATCTACCTCAAGCGAGAAACGCTCCTGCCTTTACAGATGAAGCAAACAGCTCGTTCAAAGGTTTCTTAACCTCCGTCCGCGC
This sequence comes from Paenibacillus sp. AGC31, assembly GCF_057334655.1. Taxonomy (NCBI): domain Bacteria; kingdom Bacillati; phylum Bacillota; class Bacilli; order Caryophanales; family Paenibacillaceae; genus Paenibacillus; species Paenibacillus sp. AGC31. The sequence goes on along the minus strand of NZ_JBHFJH010000044.1, from coordinate 11,788 downwards.
TAAGGACATGAATGACTTCATTCGCATACACATGGTTTCCCTTGGCTTGCACCAGTGCAATATTTGTCATGGCCTGTGCAATGGTTGCGGCGTGGACCGCCCGGTATTTGTCCGCTCTGCCTTTCATCCAGCGATCCAGAAACTTCATGGCATGGGCAGCCATCTGCTCACCGAACCGCTTCTCGTTTCGATCTCCCAGAATTAAGGAAGGGCGGAAGATATGCAATGACGGTAAACCGATATCGGACAATGCATCCTCCATTTCCCCTTTGGTCCGACTGTAAAAGACCCGGGAACCTGCACTCGCTCCCATGGAGGAGATCACCAGCATCTGTGATACACCATGTCGCTTCGCAATCGTAGCTGCACGAACCGGGTAATGATAATCCACCTGACGGAAACTGTCCTGACTGCCTGCTTTTTTGATCGTTGTACCCAAACAACAGTACAGGTCATCGATTCCATCGAATAAATGGTCTTGGCTCTCCAGCTGTTCCCAGTCCACCACATGCTGTTCCAGTTTGGGATGTTGCAGCTCAAGCGGACGTCTAACCAGAACGCGAACCATGCTGTATGCTGAGTGTTCCAGCAGATGATGAACCAGTAATTCGCCTACAAGCCCCGTGGCTCCAATCACCATGGCTTTCCGTTCGAGACGATTCAAATGCATCCCTCCACTTCGCCATCTTTTTTTGAAGTCATACCAGATATATATGATCAACCTAATCATTTACACGATAACGGAGAGGACAGAAATAACCTGAAGAAGCGAAGCGTTCGCCTTTATCCCCGGATTTTCCCTTTTCTAAAAGGAATCAAAAAAATCTGGGGATAACAGCGATCGGAAGGTTGTTCTGTCATCGAAGTGCCAGTGTAAATATTCATGAGTTGAAATTATATCGTTTCTATTTTAACAGTACACGACGTCCAAGGGTAAATGTCAGAATCAGCATCACGACACCAACCCCCACCTGAAATCCATAGGCTGAGATCCAGGCGAGCGCATCAGACCAGGTTTCCATCTTTTCATACAACCAGCCACCCAACAACGGCCCAAGAAACGAAGTGACTCCGGTCAGAGCCGAATACACCGCGACAAACATCGGTCTTTCACTTTTGGGTGTGTCTCCAATCGTAAAGTTAAATGCCAGCTGATTGAATCCACCTACACCGATCCCAAGGAAAATATGAGATAGAAATAGTGCGATCAATACGGGCATGAACGACATTAACCCCCACGACAAACAGGAGAGTGCAATGACGGGCAACGTCCAAAACAACAGGGTTTTGTTACTGAATCTGGCATTCAGATTACCCCAGACATAGAAACCGGCCATCATAACCAGCGTCTGGACTACCGTGATCAGGGATACCGTCTGATAATTGATGTTCAATAGATCCAACATCACATAGGAATAGAGCGGAACAATCAAGGTCTGGATCAATAACCAGACAGCCAGGAACAGCGTTGCTTTCAGGAAAGAACGATCCTGGAACGGCTTGATAAACATGCGCCAGAAAACCTTTTCGGTAGAACGTTCAAAGGGCACGTCCGGATAAAAGAAATAGATGACTGTATTGGCAATGGCACAGATCCACACCGGAATAAACAGGATCAGAAAGCCCATTTCTCCAGGGTAACGGTCCAAAACAATACCACCTGCGAATAAGCATACGCTTCCAAGAGCATTCAGAATCGTATTTCGAATTCCAAAATAACGCCCTCTCACCTTAGCAGGTACGATATCGCCAATTAGTGAAGTCCAGATCATACCGCCGATGGTATTTGATATAAAAGCAACCGTATACACGCCAATATATACACTTACCCACCACTCTTTGGGGAATATAAACGGAATCAATCCCGTTGCACTCCACAAGATACGATGTGTGCCCACAAATAACAGCAGCATGCGTTTTCGGCTGCGAATACGCTGCATCCAGTAAGCTGCTCCGATCTGGGCAATGTTCACAAACGTGGTAATCGCGAGCACAAAGCCGATATGTCTCGACCCGGCCCCAAGGTACAGCAGAAATCCGGTTAAAAACGGGCCTCCCAGCAAGGTCTGTAAAATAATAGCTGGTACACCCTCCCATGTTGCAATCAATAAATTCGTGCGTTGTGTCGAACCCTTGCGCCGTGGTTTGCTTGCTGACGGGGGAGGGGTAACGTTGACCGTATTCTGTATGGGGATACACTCCTTAGACCGGGTCTCAAAAGCCGGTCGATGCTAGTTGTCATCCCAAATTCTACTCACGGCGCGAAGGTTGTCAACTCATTTTTTCACGGTCCAACGGGAGATAGAGATAGAAGGTGCTTCCTTTACCTTCAGTGCTCTCCAGTTCAATCGATCCCCCCAGTAATCTCGCTAAATCCCGACTGATCGACAGGCCTAGTCCGGTACCGCCAAATTTCCGACTAATCGACCCGTCAGCCTGCTGAAATGCTTCAAATATGGAATGATGCTTGTCCTCAGAAATACCAATACCTGTGTCCTGAACGGAGAAAATAAGCCATCGATTCTGAATACCTGCATTCTTAATCTGCTTGGTGCTTACGGTCAGCGTGACCTTCCCCCGGTGAGTGAACTTGATGGCATTGGACATCAGATTCCGCAAAATCTGTTGAACCCGCTGGGGATCAGACCAGAGCGTCTCGGGCAGTCCCTGTTTTTTGTCCAGAACCAACTGAATTCCCTTTTTCTCGGCAACAAGCTGAAAGTGGCTCATGGCATCTTCTGTAAGTTGTGCGACACTGATATCCTCCAGTACAATATCAAGCCGCCCCGCTTCTACTTTGGAAAGATCCAGAATATCGTTAATGAGCGTAAGAAGTTCCTGCCCGGAGTGGTCGATCATATTGGCAAAACGTACAATATCCTCCTGGTCCATGTCGGCATTCTCGCTGATCATCTGGGCAAAGTTAATGACACTGTTCAGTGGTGTACGCAGTTCATGGGACATATTGGCGAGAAATTCGGATTTGTACTGTGAGGCAATCATCAATTGTTTCGCTCGATCCTCCAGTACAATCTGGGCTTTCTGTAACTCTTCCTTTTGCACAGACAATAGCCGGTTTGTACTCTGGATCAGCAAAATACGATTCTGTTCATTCTGAAAATCACGTAAAATAAATGCAAAAATAAGACTCAGTAAAATGCCTGTAGGGAGTGTATAAGGCATAATATGTGAAAAGAAGTATGTAGCCGGGATCACACCAACGATAGCAATGTTTACACTATTGACCACATTGACGATAACTGTAACAAGGATTCCTTTAATAATCAGCCTGTAGTCGCTGCGTCTCATCCATATATTCAGACCTGCACACATCACGCCCAAAATAGACATGTTAAGTACTGCCGCCAATGTAGCATCCGTGATGCCAAAAGTCAGCCTCGACAGCCCAATTCCAATACCTACGATGATTACGCTATAGGGCTGTCTATACGTTAGAACGGCAACAATTAAAGGAACATATCGAAGATCAAAGACCACTTCATCGGTGAGTTGAAACCCAAAAACCGTACTGATCCAACCTGCAAAAATAAGGACAAGCACGGAACTGATCTGCTTCACTCGGGAAGAGGTACGTATTACGACATATTTATAGAACACACTGGCAAGATATGCAATGGTAATAAGCATCCCCATATTCAATACGAACATTTTTGAAAATTGCATTCACTCACTCCTGTTGTACCGACTTTACTGGCCAAAGTGCCTTCGTCCGCATGTGTCTCTATCATATCATGCCCATTGAAACTTCCGCATTCCTTCTTCGTCAAAAAAATACACAAAAATACACAAATCAGGATTCAATTTGTGCGCTGGTCGTAGTAGAATATATTGTTGTTTAAATTTAAACTACTATATAGATTGAACTAAAGAATAATTACACTTGCCACTCCGATGACAGAACAACCTTCTGGTATTTCTGCCTCTGCGTTCTCGTGTAAATGAATGTATAGTGCAACTTATATAGTTATTGCTGGGGTCATGTTCCTCTGGAACATGAATGAAAGGAGAAAGATGTTGTGCAATTGTTAAAAAGCAAATCCTATTGGCTGTCATTGAGTTTAATGCTGTCTTTGGCTGTCATGGGGCTTTTCTATGATATTCTTAATAGTCCAGAACGCGGGTTCGTAGTACTTGATTCCCCGCTCGACCGGATCATTCCCTACGTGCCTGGCATGTCCATTCCATATTTGGGCTGGTACCCGTTTGTATTCGGTGTGCTCGCCTACCTGTGTGCCAAGGATCGACTGACGTACTACCGCGTCTTGTTATCCATGAATATCTGTGTCTGGATCTGTTATCTGATCTACTTCAACTTTCAGACCATGGTACCGCGCCCGGAACTGACGGGTACAGGCTTGGGAGCATCTGTTCTCGGATGGCTCTACAGCCAGGATCGTCCTTATAATTGTTTTCCAAGTATTCATTCTCTTCACTCTTATCTGGTTATGCGTGCCGTTCTCTCGGTTCCAAGCATCCGCAAACCCATCAAGATTTTGGTAGCCGCCGGGGCAGCAACCATTATAGTATCCACGCTAATGATTAAACAACATGTGATCTATGACGCCTTGGGTGCAGTCATACTCGGCGAATGTGTTCTCACTATCATAACAGGCCTCGCTCTACACCGCAGACGCAGAAAAGAATCGAAGTGGACCGAGGGAATCAGCTGATCCCTCACTTCGATGGTTTTTGAAGATGCTGTTGTCGTCTCCATTCATCAATAAACAAACCTGCAAAATAGGGGTCCCATTGGGTCCCTTTTCCTTCTTCCAAAATCGTTAGCGCTTTCTCGTGACTCATCCCATTCCGATATGGTCGATCAGACGTCATGGCATCAAAGGCATCCGCTACCGCAATGATGCGGCCAAAAAGGGGAATATCGTCACCAGCCATCCCATCCGGGTATCCTTTGCCATCATATCTCTCATGGTGAGATCGTACACCTGGCAAAAAGTCGGCCATGGCATCAATAGGCTCTATCTGTAACAAAATACTCTCTCCCTGCACGGGATGTGTGCGAATAATCGCGAATTCCTCATCGCTTAGTTTTCCATCCTTCAGCAGTACCTCATCAGGAATGCCGATTTTCCCGATATCATGAAGCAGGGCTGATTTGTACAATAAATCTGCCTGTTCCTCATTCATTCCGCTAAGCTTGCCAATCATCAGCGAATACTCTGCCACTCGCATGGAATGCCCTGCCGTGTACTTATCTCGGGCGTCTAAAGCAGCAGCCAGTGTAGAAAAATAACTTTGCAATAACTGTCGATTGCGCTCCTGTCTCATCTCCAGCCGATTAATCATCATATTAAAGCCAGAGATCAGTGCCGAAAACTCATCCGCATATAGATCCGGAGCTCGTCTGCCAAGATCTCCCCCCTGAATTCGGTTCATCTCATGTGTCAGTTCAGCAACTGGATCACGAACATCACGGATCAACAGCCAGCTTCCCACCAGCGCAAAACCCGCTCCCAGAACAACGATGAGAATTCCCCACAGAATGTACTCTTTCGCAAATTCACTGTCCATATACTGAAGTCGGATATATGTAGCCAGGAAAAATAGAAATAAAGGAAATAAGCCAATCAGTGCCGTACTTAGCTGAAATTTACGCTGGATTGATACGAGAATACGCCCTCCCAGTGAAGGTTCCATCCCGTATTGGACTTTGCCTCGATGACGAATCTCAAGCAACAGCGGTCTAATCGCCCGCACCGTTAGGTAATACTCAATCAGCGCATGCATGACGGCAATCAGAAAGGCACACGCAGCTGCCACGACAATATACAAGTAAGGGAATTCAAGCCACCCTGTGGATATCATCCATATTGTTAATCCGGCTGCCGGAAGTGAAAAACCAAGCATGTGCGGACCCATGATCCGATATATGGTCTGTCCCGGGAAACGATGAATTTTCTCATACATGTGGTTCAATTCGTCTCTCTCATGATGCTCGGAAGTGAAAAATTGTCTTATGGGGCCAAGCTGCACCCACAGCGTAATTAATTCTGCAACCAGCATGAACAAGATTGAAATCAGTACAATGAAGATGAGTCGAACAAATTGAATATTGGGTATCTGCAGAGTAGATACCATAACTACTGTACCGACAACAAAAACAGCTGCCAGTGAACCGATCAGATAATTGCGTATCAGGCGAAAGATAAATGAACGGTATGCTTCCAACTGAACCCCTCACTCTCTATGTGCAACCAGTTCTCCCTTGAGACACAGGGAGATTAAGGGTATTGCCTTCTATTTGTTTATCGGTTGCTCCGACTAAAAAAATTAATAAAATCCAATGGGTGGGCACCAGAACTGGGAAACACAAGAAGGCTGCTCCACGAGGGAGCAGCCTTTGGTAATATATCCTATATTTATCCTTTAATCTTGGCAGCCAGAATCATTGTACCGCGCGGCTCATCTCCCATTGCATCCGGTTCAAGCGTGATGGCAACCGTGTCATAGTCGTTGGCCGAATCCAATGTGTAGTATACTGCTCCCGTTCCGTCACGACTAAGGAAAGTACCCGCATTCTGAGGGGTATCTCCTTTGATCAACCAGACCTGAAAAGCCTCGTTGCCTTCCAGGTTCGGCAGGTTCTCAGCCTGCACAACCAGGTGAGTGCCTTTGCTGTCAATAACGATGGTTGCGAGACCCTGAGCTACAATGTCCTGCGTTGCAGGATTCAGCTTCACTGCCTCGCCAGTCTGCATGCCCTGTGCGGGCTTCAGAGCTGATGCCAGCTGCTCTTGCAGCTGTGCATTCTGTTCCTGTGCCTGCACCAGTTGCTCTTGCGTAGCCGACGAGCCCGCCGCTTGCTGCGTCAGCGAGTCGATCTGGCTCTGCAGCTGCGCGGTGTACACGCCAAGCACCAGTGCCGCGGCCGCAAGGCCGGCACTGGCCACGCGCCAGGCGCGGCTGCTGCGCGCACGCGCGCGCGCTTGTGGCTGCCATGGCTGTGCCTCGGCAGCCTCTTCCACCCGGGCCGCAGGCACCGCCGTTACCGGCGGTAAGCCTGGCCCGGCCTGCGCCGCACGTTTGTGCTGCGGCGCAAGATCCTCCTGAAGCACCACGGGTGCTTCAGGCTCTGCAGGAGCAGCCGCTGGCTTCGCCTCGGCGCTCTCCTGCACGTGTCCGAGCACGTTGCCCAGTACACGTGCTCGCATGCCTGGCGGCGGTGCTACAGGTTCCGCCGCAAGTGGCAGGAAGCCAGTCACTTCCTGCAATTCCCTCACCTCTTGGCGGCAAGGTTCGCAAGTTGCCATATGCGCTTCAAACGCCGCCACTTCCTCTGCTTCCAGTCCGCCCAGCACATACATCGGTGCCAGTTCAGACCACTCCTCATGTCGTTCCATCATGGATGTATGCCCTCCCTTCCCGCGTCCGGATGCAATTCAGCATCGGCCAGCAACTTTTGGAGCTGTCGCATGGCAAGCCTGACACGGCTCTTTACTGTACCCAGCGGAATCCCGAATCGGCTGGATACTTCCTGCTGGGTTAATCCCGCATAATAAATCGATTCTATAACTTGTTGCTGATCACCGTTCAATTGGGACAACGCCTCTTTAATCCGGGTGCCTTCCCATTTACGCTGCACTTCTTCTTCCGTATTTGTATGCTCATCGGCATAGGCCGCCAGTGTCTCGTGTTCAACTGAAGTAGCCGCTGCCCCTTTTGATTTCCGCCTCAGCATGTCCACTGCAATGTTACGCGTGATCGCAAACATCCATGTGGTCAGCTTCCCCTGTGAGGCATCGTAACGTTCGGCATTATTCCAGACCCGCATAAAAAGTTCCTGAACGGTCTCTTCTGCCGTCATGGGATCACCAACGATCCGGTAGGCAAAAGAATACACCGCTCGCTCATAACGGTCATATAAAAGCTCCAGTGCGGAGGCATCACGTTCCGCGATCTGCCGCATTAACCTGCTGTCCTCCATCGATTCAGTCATGCGAGGGCCCCTTTCTGTTTCTTCCCTCTTATTATAACCTACGCAGAATCTTTTGAAGAGGATTACCCCTATGAAGAAATCGTTTGAAAAATTTCTGTATCTTTTCAAACTAACCTTTCACTTTCCAACTTAAAAACATTCCGAAAACATGTTGCTCTGGTCACGCTTTCCTTTTTATTGCAAATAATTACAACCTGTGGTATACTATAAGAGTTGTATTAAACAACCTCATATGATTTCTGTCTTCTTTAAACCCCGGAATATTTTCTTCATGCTGCGACCGCAGCGAACTTTAAGCACAATTAACCTATGAAGATTGAAGAACCTGAATCACAATAACCCGGTAGTACAGAGTTTCACAAGATGTTCCCATTCACACTGGCGCGGTCATCGGAGCCGCAAGGACAAAAGAGAGGTAGGGCTTTTGTTGTTTTGGATATCACTTATTCTTGAGAAGATTGAAAACATACACAAAGCACCCGGAATTGGGTTCCGGGTGTTTATCCATGTCTACATATCCAATTTAGCAACATCTACAGACAATCGCCCCCCACCATTGAGAAAAGTCTTCCTTCCACTTATCTGACGCTAACGAATCCTGCACACCTTATATTAAGGATTTCTGTGCTATGTGAAATCTAACGAATCTCAGCCACGTTAATCCATGTTACTTCATGAATATAGGCTCCAAACATGCTCAGATTCAGATAATAAGACGTCTACGATTCGTTGAACTTTTGAAATGGCAAAAATTCAGGGAATAGCGTGTGTGGAGTTCGTTAAAGAAGGTAATCCCAACGCTCCTTCACCTAATTCTAATAAAAAAGGGACACCGCAGGATGAAATCCTACGCTGTCCCTTTCTGAATCATAGGTACGTTATGCCCCAACATGGAATTCAAACTCGGAGTTTATTTGGAGCACCTACTGTAACGATCCACGATCAACAAACTCTCCTTCACTCACAAATACTTAGATAAACATCGTTTTGGAGATGATGACCAGCAAGATGAACAGTACGAGGATCGTACCCATGGAACCCCAGCTTCCGCCGCCATGACCATAGGATACTCCACAACCCTGTTGATAACCGTGCATCATTGGAGCCTGATTGGCATGGTGTCCGTATCCATAGCCATATCCCATTGGCATTGTTCCACAACCATATCCATACCCATGCATTTCATGACCTGTGTATTGGTATCCTTGCATATGCTCATAACCTCCCATATGTCCGTATACGTGTCCCTGTCCGTTCGGTGAATTCGGTTTTACTTCGCTCATTGTTCATTCCTCCTTAACATTTGCCTACACCCCTAAGCTATGTATTCAGCCTACCTCTGGACCGGGCTATCGCCCTTATCTTGACAAAATGGGCGTTTAGCCATTAGGTCCCTTCCCCATTTTCGAAGCATACTCCATCCTTCCATTTCTTGAATTCCACCAATTCTTCCGTTCAACCACAAGCTATCTTATCTTCCTGGCTCTCCACCATGCTTGTCCTCTAGAAAAAAAACCCCACCGGTTGCCCGGCAGAGCTCGCCATATTATACCCAGAAAGATTTAGTGATGATTACGAGCAGAATGAACAGAACGAGGATTGCTCCAGTCGATGTCCAGCCGCCGTATCCTGCGCCTCCGACTACTTCACTCATACAGAACCCTCCTTTACGAATATATTAGGGTCCAAGCGTTTATTAGATCAAGAATGCTTTAGAGATGATGACCAACAAGATAAAGAGAACCAAGATCGCGCCAGTCGATGTCCATGCGCCGCCGTATCCACCTACTACTCCACTCATGTAAACCCCTCCTTTGATTTGAGGTACAGTTCACTATATGCACCAATCACACATGGGACCGGGCTCAGGTCGAAAATGGGCTGTTTTTTTCACCGACTATTGGCTAATTGCACCTACATAAAGGGTTAGTCCTTAAGTCGGAATGTTATGTTCGAATACGTTTAAGTCATAAATAAATCTCACGATTATATCCATCAAATGTATGTACTATCGTTCAAAATGGATACCCATACGGTCTAGTATTAGCTTCTAACTTGTTAAATACAGATAAATTACCTTTTTAGTAATTATGAATACTGAAATCTTGATATATGTTATTATTTTACTAATAAAGTAGAAAGGAGTTTCTATGCCCACCGCCTAGACTGGATTATCCCAAACGAAATGATGACCTTAGAAAAAATCCCAACCGATGGGAAACACATTAGGAGAAATTAGACATAATGAAGAAACTTATTACGATTTTGGCATTAGCCACATTGCTTAGTGCCTGTGGTAATTCAGAAACAAACACAACAGCCGATAGCCAAACGACCGAAGCATCCAAGGCAACTGAAACTGTCTCAACAGAAGCAAAAGCTACGAAATACACTACATATAGTGGAGAAGGATTTTCTTTTGCCTATCCTGAATCCTGGAAAAGTGTAGATACAAGTCAAATGAATGCTCCATCCATTAAAGCTGCTTTTTCAAACCAATCTTCATCAGCCACATTTGCAGATAATATGAATCTGACGATTGAGGCCAGTTCAACCGGTTCAATCAATCCTGAAGAATACGCCAATAATATAGTTGATTATTACACACAGAACGGTTCAAGCATCGGCATTTCCGATTATACAAAAACCAGCTACACGAACAAGCCTTATAAAGAATATAGCGCTGGTGTCTTGGAAGGAGCCTATAAACACACCTCGGGTACAGATGTTGTCCTTGTGCAGTATCTGATTCCGACCAATACAGAACTCTATACCATGACGTTAACCTACGCCAAGGATACTTATAATCAGGATGAGATCAAAGATATCCTTGATTCCCTGAGCATTACTGTTCCTTTGGAGCAAACAGCACCAACTGCAACGACTGGAAATTCATCTGCCACAGCATCAGTTGCCGATTTCTTTAATGAGTTAACTCCGTACATTACGGAAGATACAGCTTTCATGGAGCAGGCTTCATATGATTTCTTTGGCAAGCATAGCGATGTGTTCCCTGCCAGTACAGCAGAACTCCGCAAAAAGGCAAAGGGGCTCGTTGACTCCAATGTAACGACCCGTCATCTGAATAAAAATGTAGCCAACTATTACAATACTTTCGTACAAGTTAACGGGGAAGTCATTTCCGTTGAAGAAGATAGCTCTCTCGGAGCAACTTTCTCTGTCGTTCATGTCATGGATGAGAACGGAAACGATATTATAGCGTTATATCCTGCAACGACCGGAGATTTGCTTGATGGTGATTATGCCACTGTTATCGGTGCTCCAATTACCAACTTCTCTTTTGAAAATGTTGGCGGTGGTTACACCAACGCCACTTTGATTGGAGCCTCATTGGTAGTTGCAGATTAATTAAAATGTTAAATGAGTACACAAAAAGACCAGCTTAATGGTCATACCCCTGTCAAGTAGACAGATGAAAAAAGCTATGCTGCCAGCGCGCATCGATATTCAATCGGTGCGCGCTGTTTGAGTTTGGCTTGAAATCGTCGGTAGTTGTAATGGTACATGTAATCTTCCACGGCTTGTCGAATCTCTGCTTCTGAATTACACTGGTTAAGGTACAGCTTCTCTGTCTTGAGATGCGAAAAGAAGGATTCGATGCATGCGTTATCCAGGCAGGTTGCTTTGCGAGAGTGGCTGCCCTTCACGCCGAATGCTTCTAATCGTGTGTTGTACGCCTGAGACGTGTATTGGAAGCCTTGATCCGAATGGAGCACGGCTTCCGAAACGTCTCTTTTTTGTGTCCATTGTTCCACCGTATCCAATACGAGCTGAACATCGTTCCGTTTAGAT
>NZ_JBHFJH010000043.1:0-1450 GCF_057334655.1 Paenibacillus sp. AGC31 | reverse complement strand
TCGCCCTATTCAGACTCGCTTTCGCTGCGGCTCCGGCTCTTCACCTTAACCTTGCACGGGAACGTAACTCGCCGGTTCATTCTACAAAAGGCACGCCATCACCCCTAAAACGGGCTCTGACTTTTTGTAAGCACACGGTTTCAGGTTCTATTTCACTCCCCTTCCGGGGTGCTTTTCACCTTTCCCTCACGGTACTGCTTCACTATCGGTCGCTAGGAAGTATTTAGCCTTGGCAGATGGTCCTGCCGGATTCATACGGGGTTTCACGTGCCCCGCACTACTCGGGATCCGTCTCGGAGGGAACCAACTTTCAGCTACAGGGCTTTTACCTTCTTTGGCGGGCCTTTCCAGACCTCTTCGCTTAACCGGTTCCTTTGTAACTCCATGTGAGACGTCCCACAACCCCAAAGAGCAAGCTCTCTGGTTTGGGCTTCTCCGCGTTCGCTCGCCGCTACTGACGGAATCACTATTGTTTTCTCTTCCTCAGGGTACTTAGATGTTTCAGTTCCCCTGGTATGCCTCTGCATAACCTATGTATTCAGTTATGAGTAACTGGAAATTACCCCAGCTGGGTTTCCCCATTCGGACACCCCCGGATCAAAGCTTGCTTACAGCTCCCCGAGGCAGTTTCGTTGTTCGCCACGTCCTTCATCGGCTCCTAGCGCCTAGGCATCCTCCGTGTGCTCTTAGTAGCTTAACCTCGTGCTCCGGTTTCGACTGCTCGCTTCCCTTGTTTTGCTTGCGCAAAGCCAAAAGTCGCTCCCATTCAATACCATCGTACGTGCAATCTACCTTATAAAAACACTTCACTTGTTTACACAAGATCAGCTTAAAGGAATGTTCTAATTCGCGTTTGTTTCGTTTCGATATCTAGTTTTCAAAGAACAAGCTCCATGCAAAAGCAAGCTGTTTGAGAGTTTGAGCTCTCAAAACTGAGCAACGAGTGAGCAACTAGCCGACCTGGCTAGATTTTGTATTTGAATGTTTCCACTCGGGAAACGATTCTCCATAGAAAGGAGGTGATCCAGCCGCACCTTCCGATACGGCTACCTTGTTACGACTTCACCCCAATCATCTATCCCACCTTCGGCGGCTGGCTCCTTGCGGTTACCCCACCGACTTCGGGTGTTATAAACTCTCGTGGTGTGACGGGCGGTGTGTACAAGACCCGGGAACGTATTCACCGCGGCATGCTGATCCGCGATTACTAGCAATTCCGACTTCATGCAGGCGAGTTGCAGCCTGCAATCCGAACTGAGACCGGCTTTGTTGGGATTGGCTCCATCTCGCGATTTCGCAGCCCGTTGTACCGGCCATTGTAGTACGTGTGTAGCCCAGGTCATAAGGGGCATGATGATTTGACGTCATCCCCACCTTCCTCCGGTTTGTCACCGGCAGTCTATCTAGAGTGCCCACCCGAAGTGCTGGCAACTAAATATAAGGGTTGCGC